>CBJMQH010000534.1:0-3717 GCA_966431825.1 uncultured Trinickia sp. | reverse complement strand
CGGCGCAGCGTATTCGATCGGCTCGTGCGCGTTTCGAGCGTTCCGGTCACGGCCGTGGCGTAAGTAGACCTGATCGATAGTTAGCCTGGTGCACCGGCGCGGGCTGCGAGGCGGCCGGGGGCTGTGCGATCCGACTCAGGGGGCTGGACGAATCTGAAAGTCAGATTGACACGCTCGCGCACAAGCACGCGCTCCTTCGGCACGCGATGACGCCACTGCGCCTGCGTGTTGCCTCGCATGACGAGCAAGCTACCATTCTTCAGTTCGAATGCTCGAGTGATCCCTGTGTCGTTGTGCCGTAGGTCGAAGCGCCGCGTCGCACCGAGGCTGACGGAGGCGATCACCGGCTCTGGCCCAAGTTCCGGCTCGCGGTCCGCATGCCATCCCATGCTGTCGTCGCCGGTCCGGTATCGGTTCAACAGGACACTGTTGAACGCCGTCTTGCATGTGGCCTCGACGGCAGCCTTCAGAGCCAGGACAGCCGGTGTCCACGGCGCCGGTACGTTCCGGATACCGGAATAGATATAGACTGCCTCAGGCTCTCCTTGCCAGGCGGTCAGTCGCGGCAGCGGCTTGGGGCCGCCCGGGGTACGAATGATGTCCTGGTGCCAGTCGACTTCTGCCACGAGACGGGCGAGTATCGACGCGGCCGCATCGGCCGCGAGCCAATCGGGGTACCAGTCGACATCGGGCTCCGGCGCGCCGCCGAAAAGATCGTTGATCATCCGTTCGAAGAAGGACTCAAAGGGCGCAAGTCGGGAAACGGCAGTCGAAATGCGCTTTAGGCAAGCAGCGCAAGGTAGAAGACGACTGCGCCAATCAAGGCGCCCGTGAAGCAAAATCCCTCGCTGCTCTCATCGGGGCCGTTGTGCAACCACGCACCCACGACGCCGAACAAGCCGGCGATCCCCAGTGCCACGAAGACCATGGCGACATAAAACAGCGCATCGCGGCTGATTTCCAGTACATCGATGCGGCGCACGACGTAGTAGACAGCCAGCGCCATCGCAGAAAGTACCACGAGCGGCAGCATAACGTGACTACCCTCGTGCCCGAGGTGGTGCGTTCGATGAGGGGGCTCATGAAACGCTTTGCCGATCTTCATCGCACACCTCCTTCGCCCCCACATCCAAACAACGCTTTCAGCTTACGCCGTCCGAGTAAGGCTGTACATGCGCAGTCGTACGGCCCGTGCGCCGCAGCCCACCCGAGAGGCGTCAGCGCGTGCGGAGCAGAAACCGGCACCACTCGATACAATGAGTCGGAGCATCCTCAGCGGTATCTGCGTACGCGTCTTGCCAACAATGATTGGCGTTTCCGCCACCTCGCTATGCGTCGCTCTTCGTTCTTCACTCGTGTCATCGTCATTGGTGTACTGCTGCACGTTTATGTGGGCATGCGCCTGATACCCGAATGGCAGGTAGCGCCAATCGTCAAGGTGGCCGGTGTGCTTTGGCTCGTGCTTTCCTGCTTCGCGATTCCGCTCGGCGTGCTTGCCCGCGGCTTCGAACGACAGCCCTGGTCCGATCGCATTGCATGGGCCGGGTTGCTGACGATGGGCTTTTTCTCTTCGCTGCTGGTTTTGACGCTTTTGCGCGATGTGGCGCTTGCGTCGATGGTAACGATCGATGCCGTATGGCCGCGCAGCGTGGATTTCGAACGCTGGCGGATTGCTACAGCCGGCATGGTTCCGGCGTTTGCGGGGCTGTTGACCGGAATCGGGTTTGTGAATGCCCGTCGCCGCGCCCGCGTTGTGACTGTCGAGGTGCCCATCGATGGTCTGCCGGAGGCGCTCGACGGGCTCAGCGTCGTGCAGATCAGCGATATTCACGTCGGGCCCACAATAAAGCGCCGGTACCTGCAAGCGATCGTCGATGCGGTCAATCGGCTTGCACCGGACGTTGTCGCGGTGACGGGCGACATCGTCGACGGCAGCGTCGATCAGTTGGCAGGACATACGCTGGCGCTCGGCGAGCTGACGGCCCGCCATGGTGTGTACCTGGTGACCGGAAACCACGAATACTATTCGGGCGCACATGCATGGATTGCAGAATTCCGACGCCTCGGTTTGCGTGTCCTGCTTAACGAACATGTTGTACTCGAGCGCAACGGTGCACCGTTTGTCGTCGCCGGCGTCACCGACTACTCTGCGGGACAGTTCGATCCAGCGCACCGAAGCGACCCAGCGGCCGCGTTGGCGGGGGCGCCCGATGAGGTGCGTCTAAAGCTGCTGCTTGCGCACCAACCGCGCACGGCGCTGGCGGCTGCCAACGTCGGGTACACGCTGCAATTGTCGGGACATACGCATGGCGGTCAGTTCTTGCCTTGGAACTTCTTCGTGCGATTGCAACAGCCCTTCACCGCCGGGCTTGCCAAACTTGGCGACCTTTGGATCTATACGAGCCGAGGAACAGGGTATTGGGGGCCGCCGAAACGCCTCGGCGCACCGTCCGAGATCACGCACCTTCGATTGGTCCGCGCAAGCACAAGCTGACCGGCATCGGGGCCACGCTCGCGTTCAGACTGGCTTGGAGGCGATGCGCAACTGGCGCCTGCTATCCGACGCGGAACGTTCATGGCGAATCCAGCATCGTGCTGAATCCAGGGCCGTGCTGCAACTACCGCCGGGCTGCCGCCACTGTCATATTGGTCTGGCAAACTGCGAGTGGCCGCGCTCAATTGCTCGCTGGCGCTGGGTTCTTGCCGCAATTGGCCGCGGTCACCTCATTTGCACAGCTTGCGATCGGCCGATTTTCACAGCGTGAGGCCGAAAGGCAGAAAGACGACACATGACGTTTGAGTTTCTTCTTCGGCTTCTGGCCGCATTTTCCTGTGGCGTGGCGATCGGTTTCGAGCGCCAACTACGACAGCGAACCGCTGGCCTGCGAACGATTACGCTCGTGGCAAGCGGCGCTTGTTTATTCGTTTCCCTCGGCGTATTGAGCGGCAATTCCGACGGCGTCACGCGCATTGCCTCATACGTCGTCTCGGGGGTGGGTTTCCTGGGCGGTGGCGTGATCATGCGCGACAAAGGCGCGATCCAGGGGATCAATACCGCAGCGACGCTTTGGTGCGCAGCCGCGGTCGGCGTCTTGTGCGGGACCGGCTATTACGTGCCCGCAATTGCGGGTACTGCGATCGTATTGCTAACGAATACCGTTCTTCGCGAAGTCAGCCAAATGATCAATGCCGCGCCAGTATCGAATGCCGATTTGGTCCGTGAATATCTGTTGTCGGTGACATGCCGTGAAGAGGACGAAATCCATATTCGCACGGCGATCTCGAATTCGATGTACGCAACGCCCCTGTCGTTCCAACGACTCACGAGTGAAGATTTACCTGATGCGCCGGGCAGACTGTTGGTGACCGCCACGCTGAAGCTGCATCCCAAAGATCAGCCCAAGCTCGAACTGATGGCTAGCCGTGTCAGTATGGAAAAAGGGGTTTCCAGCGTCAGCTGGACAGCGAAAGATGCTGAACCGACGCCGGAATGACGTTACTGAAGAAGCAGAGCCACAGGCACGCGCACCGCGGTCAGCGGGCCCCACATGGCGAACGAGTCGCCCGGGACGTTCTTCGGCATCATCGTGCACCGGTGCACCGGTTGCGCAGGTGAGCTGGCAGCCGGAGTTGCTGCAGCGAGGTGATGCCGCGCAGGGGGAGCGCCGGGGTTCAGCGCCCGCGTCGGCATCTCGTAGGGGCACGCATTCGCAGCGC
>CBJMQH010000533.1:0-3726 GCA_966431825.1 uncultured Trinickia sp. | reverse complement strand
ATCATCTGCTCAGTGCAGCCGAATGCGCCGAGGCGGATCGTGCCGTGCCGGCCGACCCCGAATTCGCGGGCGGCATCTTCTTCGAGGGCGAACGCTCGGGCAACTGCCCGTTGTTTGCGAAGCTGCTCAAGCAGACGCTCGACGAGACGGGCACGGTCGAATTCATGTTCGGCCGCGCCGTCGACGCGATCCGCGTCGATAACCAACGCGCGGCAGTCGAACTCGCACCGCGCGCCGGCGAACCGGCCAATCCGCGCGAAGTCGACGTAATTGCGGCCGATGCGATCGTCGTTGCTGCGGGCGCCGGCAGCCTTGCGCTGCTCGAGCGCGCTGGGCTCGCGCTGCCGTTTCACCCGGCGCGGCTGTTCACGTTGACGGCACCCATTGCTTACGAGGAATGCGCGCCGCACCTGACCGTTGTCGACAGCATCAAGCGCATTTCGATGGCACGCCTTAATCAGCGCGTTCGCATTGCCGGTGCAGCCGTTGTCGAGGCGGCGCAGGAAGCCGCCAAACCGGTGGCGCCTCCGTTGGCGGAGGCTGCCACGACACTGCTCGCGCAAGCGACACGCGATTGGATCCCGGGCGCGGCGCGGATTTCCGCGGCGCACACCTGGGACGGTGTACGGCTGCTCTCGCCCGACGGCCTGCCGGTGGTCGGTCAAGCGTTGCATCCGCGGCTGTTCGTCAACGTCGGGCATGGCCCGTCGGGCTGGGGGCTCGCCTGCGGCTCTGCTAAAGTTATCGCTGATCTGGTTTCCGGTACGACGCCGGGCGTGCCGCCCGATACGCTGGCCGCGTTGCGCGCAGAGCGCTTCGCGCAGTAGTTCGGCGGGCGGGCCCGTGCCGCGCCGCATGGAGCTTTCCGATTGCCATGACCGACTCTGCCCCCTTCCCCGCCTTCGAAGCTTCTTCGCCCCCGCTCATCGCACCTCATGCGCAGGCGCTGCCGCTCTACACGGTTGCGCAGCTGCGCGCGCTGGAAGCGCGGGCGGCCGCCGCGATGCCCGCGCATACGCTGATGGGCCGCGCCGGCGCCGCGGCGGCTATGCTGCTGCGCGAACGAGCGGCGCATGACGGCTCGCTCGCCGGCGAACGCGCGGTGTGGATCGCAGCGGGTCCCGGCAACAACGGCGGCGACGCCCTTGTTCTCGCCGGGGAGTTGCGCCGCGCGGGCATTGCAGTCGATGTCTGCATGCCGGTCGAGGTCAAGCCTGAAGATGCGCGCTGGGCGCTAGGCGAGGCACGTGCGGCCGGCGTGCCGATTTCCCATGTAGCGCCCGCAACGTTCGACGCCTATGACTGGCTTGTCGACGGCCTGTTCGGCATCGGCCTCGCCCGCCCGCTCGAGGGTGTTTTCGCTGAACTTGCGCGACGCATGTCCGCCCATGCGCGTGGACACGGGCGCGTGCTCGCGCTCGATGTGCCGAGTGGGCTCGATAGCGATACGGGCAACATCGTCGGGCATGGCGAGGCTGTCGTTGCCACCGAAACGGTGACGTTTATCGGCGCGAAGCCTGGCCTGTTTATGACGCACGGCCCTGATCTTGTCGGCACCGTCACTGTTGCGCCGCTCGGTGTGGCGGCAAGCGATGCGGGTAGCGATGCCGCTTGCCTGAACGCACCGAGCGCGTTCGTCCCGCACTTCCCCGCGCGCGCTTATGCGGCGCATAAGGGCAGCTTCGGCAGCCTTGCGGTTGTAGGCGGCGAGACGGGCATGTGCGGCGCACCGATCCTCGCGGCGCGCGCTGCGTTGCATGTGGGTGCCGGCAAGGTCCATGTGGCATTCATCGGCACGGGGGCGCCGGCTTTTGACGCGCCGTTTCCGGAGCTGATGCTGCATCCGCTCGATACGCTGTCGCTCGATACGATGAGTGCGCTGGCGATCGGGTGCGGGATGGGACGCAGTTCGCGAGCCGCGACCCTGCTCGCTCAGGTCCTCGCGCTCGATGTGCCGACGCTCGTCGATGCGGACGCATTGAACATTAGCGGCGAACGGGCCGATCTTGCGCAGGCATTGATTGCGCGCGGCGCTGACGGGGTCGCCACTGTGTTGACCCCGCATCCGTTGGAGGCGGCTAGGCTGCTTGGCTGCGATGCGGCCGCTGTGCAGCGCGATAGACTCGCCGCGGCGCGTGCGTTGGCGTCACGGTTTCATGCGGTTGTCGTGTTGAAGGGCGCGGGCACTGTCATCGCGGCGCCCGATGGGCGGATTGCGGTCAACCCGACCGGCAATGCGGCACTTGCCACCGGCGGCACGGGCGACGTGCTCGGCGGCATGATCGGCGCGCTGCTCGCGCAACGTCTGCCCGCTTACGAGGCGGCGCTGGCCGGCGTCTATCTGCATGGGCTCGCGGCCGACACGCTCGTTCGCGCGGGTGTCGGCCCAGCGGGGCTCACGGCAGGTGAGCTCGCGCCGGCCGTGCGTCAAGCGCTCAATCGTATGGTTTATCCGGTGCGCGGTTGAGGCGCTTGGGCGCCTATCGCCCTCCCGGCAGCAAACGCTCGATCAACCGATCCCGCTTCACCGTGAACCGGCGCACGATCGCCACTGACGGTTTCGCTGTCATGGCGTCACTTGCCTTGCGATCGAGATAACGAACCACGACATCACCCCGCTCGATCGCGATCGATTCCGGCACGACGCGGTCACCGAGGAAAACAGCATGCGTGCTGCCCCCACCGCTGCGCGCGACGGCAACGTAGTAGAACGTGCCGCTGCCACCGGGCTCGCTCGCCAGTACGAGCGCCGTCGCCGACCGTCCGTCCAGGCGCCCCGACGCCGGCGCCGGAGGCTCGATAAACCGTGTTTTCTCGATGACAGCAGACCCGGGGGCGGCTGGCCGCTCAGCGACGCCATCCACAAGCGTAACCAGCCGCTCGTCGAGCCAAAAGGACGCGTTCCGGTAGTCGACGCGGTCAACCGGCGACGCAAGCGCCTCCTGCGGGTACGCTGCTTGCTGCCTTCGAGCCGCGCCGTCGCTATTCGCCGGCGCGCTCGCCCCTTGCGCCCACACGAAGTACGGCGCACCTGCGAGCGCGATCATCGCAGCAACGACATTCGCAGTCCGAAAATTTCGATCCGCCATCGCACAGAGGCTCATTGATTGAACAGGTTGAATCGCTGTCCCGATGATAGTGCGCCGGCACAGCCATAGACGTCTGCCGAAGGGCACGTTGCAACGTGCCCTGCCGCGCCAGCTCAGATAGTGACGGACGGCCAAGTATGCGAAACCGCTGCGGCCCGCCATGCAACGCCGCTATACTGACCGGCCGCGCGTTGCCGCGCGTTGCCGCGCCTCGGCGCAATCACGACAGGCAACGCGGCCCGACAGTTCGAATCGGGCCCGGACCTTCGAGCCACTTTTGTTAGAGACGAACGGTTATGACGCTGAACTCGTTTTCCTCCTGGACCGCGCTCGCTGCGCACTACGAACAGATTCGCAACGACGCGATGCGCGACTGGTTCGCCGCGGAGCGCACAAGCGCTGCAGCCGCAACGCCCACTCGCGCCGAACGGTTCACCATCGCCGGCGGCGGCCTCGTGGCCGATTTCTCGAAGCACAGAATCGTCGACAAGTCGCTCGAACTGCTCGTCGCACTCGCCCGTGAAGCCGGCGTCGAACGGCGTCGCGACGCCATGTTCGCCGGCGAAATCGTCAATCCGACCGAAGCACGCCCGGCACTTCACACTGCACTGCGCGCCACGCGTGCCGAAGCGCCATT
>CBJMQH010000532.1:0-3740 GCA_966431825.1 uncultured Trinickia sp. | reverse complement strand
GCAATCCAATCCAATCGGTCATCAATGCTCTCTCATGCGTCGGACGCGCTGGAGTCAACCGTCCAACGGTGCGTTGCGCCCGCCTGAATTCTCCAATGCGCGACAGCATATCTCAAAATAGAGACTGTGCCCAAACCCTTGTATGATCGGGTTCGAACCGACTGACCGAAAGCCACCCTGGCCGACTTATCTCTGTTTCGAGACACAAACCCGCCGCAATCTGCAGGCAACGGGCACACCTCGGTTGCGGGGCGCACGTCGAGGGCCTGCCCTGCAAGCTTGCCGACGTACTTGGCATGGAACCTGCAATCGGACCTGCTTCGCATCGGAACCGGGATCTTTCGCGGGCTAAAGGATGAGATGATCCCGGCGCATCCGAACGACTTTGCATGCCCAATGAAATGCGCGCCGCGACTTGGCGAGCGCTCAATCACAAAACAGGAGACTCAATGTCGTTTGTCATCGTTCTGGCGGCGCTCGCCTTTCTGATGTTTGCCGCTTATCGCGGCTATAGCGTGATCCTGTTCGCACCGATCGCGGCGCTGGCCGCGGTGCTGCTGACCGACCCGGCTGCCGTCGCCCCCGTGTTCACCGGCATCTTCATGGAGAAGATGGTCGGCTTCGTCAAACTCTATTTCCCCGTCTTTTTGCTCGGCGCCGTATTCGGCAAAGTGATCGAATTGGCCGGGTTCTCGGAATCGATCGTAGCCGCCGCAATCCGCTATATCGGCCGAGGCCGGGCCAATGCCGTCATCGTCGCCGTCTGCGCACTGTTGACGTATGGCGGCGTGTCGCTCTTTGTCGTCGTATTCGCGGTCTATCCGTTTGCAGCGGAGCTGTACCGCCAAAGCAATATTCCGAAGCGGCTGATGCCCGGTGCGATCGCGCTCGGGGCCTTCTCGTTCACGATGGACTCGCTGCCCGGTACGCCGCAGATCCAGAACATCATCCCGAGCGCCTTCTTCAAGACGACCGGCTGGGCCGCCCCGACGCTCGGCACGATCGGTTCGGTGTTCATCCTCGTCGTGGGCCTGAGCTACCTCGAGTGGCGCCGCCGCGCGGCGCTCGCACGAGGCGAAGGTTACGGTACGTCGCTCGTCAACGAACCCGAACATGCCGGCACGGATGCACTTCCGCACCCGCTGCTCGCCATCGCGCCGCTCTTTCTCGTGGGCGTCGCCAACTTCGCGCTGACCAAGCTCATTCCGACCTGGTACGGCACCGCCACCTACACGGTTACACCCGAAGTATTGCCGGGCGTCCACGCGCCCGTGTCTGCCACGATCAAATCGGTCGTAGCAGTCTGGGCCGTCGAAGGCGCTCTGCTCGCAGGCATCGTGCTGGTGGCGCTGACCGCCTTCACGCGCGTGCGCGACCGGTTCGCAGCGGGCACGAAGCAGGCGGTCGCAGGCGCGCTGCTCGCTTCGATGAACACGGCGTCGGAATACGGCTTTGGCGGCGTGATCGCCGCGCTTCCCGGGTTTCTCGTCGTGGGCGATGCGCTCAAAGCCATTCCGAATCCGCTCGTGAACGCCGCGGTCTCCGTCAGCTCGCTGGCCGGCATTACCGGCTCGGCCTCGGGCGGGATGAGCATCGCGCTCGCCGCCATGTCCGACTGGTTCGTCAAGAACGCGAACGCCGCGCACATTCCGCTCGAAGTCCTGCACCGCGTCGTCGCGATGGCAAGCGGCGGCATGGACACGCTGCCGCACAACGGCGCCGTCATCACCCTGCTCGCCGTGACGGGGCTCACGCACCGCGAATCGTATCGCGACATTTTCGCCGTGACGCTCATCAAGACCCTCGCCGTGTTCTTCGTCATCGGCGTCTATTACGCGACGGGTCTCGTCTGACGTCGAGCATCGCGCGCGGTGCGGCCCCGCCTTTCACAACGGGGCCGCGCACCGCATTTCACGCCGGCCTGGTCGCGAGCACGGTCGGAAAGAGGCGGGCGCGATCGTCGATGAACGCGATGTCGACGAATCCTGCCGCTTCGAGCTGCGCCTGCGTTTGCGCATGCGTCCTGAACGTGCTCCACTTCGCATCGATCAGTCGTACGAACAACAAATGCTGAAGTGCCAGCGCCGCGGGGTCGATCGCCGTCATATCCCACGGCGATTGCGCCGACAGCATCGGCGGCGGCGTGAGGAAGCTCGTCACGAGGCGGCCGCCCGGCTTCAGTGCCGCGAAGAACCCACGATAAAGCGCGGTAACACGCTCGTCATCCGGTTCATAGATATTGAGCCCGTTGCTGGTCAACACGTCGAACGCTTCGTGCGCATCGAGCGCCCACGCGTCTGCGCAATGCAGCGCCACCCGCGGCGCGAGCCCGCGCTGGGCGGCCAGCGCTTGAGCGGCGTCGATTGCCTGCGCGTCGAGATCGATGCCGACGAGCGACACGTCGGGACATGCCGCATAGTCGAGCAGCAGCAGTTCGCCCATCACGCCGCACGGTACCGAGGCGAGCGTCAACCCGGGGCGCAGCAGTGCCTGCAGTTCGCGTTGAAAGATGCCAAACCGTTCGCGCGTGGCGAGCACACTCGGCAGCGTCTGGAAGATCCGCGAATAAAGATCGCCCGATGCCCCGCCCGCACGCGCAACATCGCTGCGATAGGTGACGATCTGATGCGTCCAATAGGCATTCAAACCGCGATGCTCGATCAGAAACCGGCCCAGCTCGAAGCCGGCCAGCTCATCGAGTAATGCGAGCTGCTGCTCAACGGTCGCGCCCGGCATCGGCCCTGCCGCTTCAATGCGCGCACGCACGGCCGACAGCGCGTCTTCGAATCTTCGACCGGCCTCACCGCCGTGCGAGATCAGCGCAGAAGGCGCCCGGTCCGCTCGTTGTTCGGAATCTGTTGTCGTGCTCACGTCTACTCCTGGATTGAGTCGAAATGCCTGAATTCACCGCGACCGCAGATTGCAGCACGACGACCTCGAGAAATCAAATACAAATCGATCGCTCGATCGGCGAGTGCGATATGCATCGCCTCCGCTGACAACGGAACCAGAAAATCCTTAGCGGCCCGCCATCGAATCGACGCACTGGGCTGCGTCCTGCACGCGAACGCGAGCTGCCGTAGCATAGGCGTCTCGTTCCATCACTGCGCTTTCCCGGAGGCCAATCGATGTCCAGCACGCAAAGCAAGGTTTTCCTGATCACCGGTGTCAGCACCGGCCTCGGTCGCGCGTTGGCAGAGGCGGCGCTCGCCGACGGCCATCGCGTGGCCGGTACGCTGCGTACCCAAGCCGATGTCGACGCATTCAGTCTGCTCGGACCGGGACGCGCCGTCGGTTTGCTGTTCGACGTGGCCGATACGGACACTACACACACCCTCGTTGCAGACATCGAAGGCAAGATCGGCCCCATCGACGTGCTCGTCAACAACGCGGGCTACGGCTACGAATCGATCCTCGAAGAATCGACGCTCGATGCATGGCGCCGACAGTTCGACGTCAACGTCTTCGGCGCCGTTGCGTTGATGCAGGCCGTGCTGCCCTACATGCGCCAGCGCCGCCGCGGGCACATCATCAACATCACGTCGATGGGCGGCTACATCACGTTCCCGGGCACGAGCGCCTACTGCGGCACGAAGTTTGCGCTCGAAGGCATCTCGGACAGCCTCGCGCAAGAGGTCAAGGACCTCGGCATCGCCTTCACCGCCGTCGCGCCGGGCGCTTTTCGCACCGACTGGGCCGGCCGCTCGTTGCAACGCGCCGAGCGGTCGATCGCCGATTAC
>CBJMQH010000531.1:0-3749 GCA_966431825.1 uncultured Trinickia sp. | reverse complement strand
AAAGGGGGAGCTGCCGACCGGCAGCTCGCGACAAGGGGGGGTGGTGATGCTCGATACCAAGGCTTGAGCGCCGCTACGTCCATGTACTTAGGTGAAAGGGGAATCTCAATGTCTTCCGTTACTGGCAACATTCAAGGCACGCTGAACGACGCACTGAACGCACAAGCTGAAACCGCGAGCATGGAGTTGAAGTATCAGACGGCCGCGACCGGCATCAACACGAAGTTCAAGACCGAATCGGACACGCTGCAAAGCATCCAGGCAATGAACAAGGACGCTTCGGACGGCGCGAAGTATCAGTAATCGATCTGGTTGTTGTTTAGAAACCCTGTAGTCCCACTTTTTATCGTGCAAGGAGATTGAACATGAGCCATTCGCATACCCACAACAACGTTACGCTGTCGGACGGTTCGAACGTCGATATGGGCGACGATTCGACGGGTGCTGAAGCCCTGCAAAAGGAAGTCGGTGCAAACAACCATCTGAAGCTCGAGCTGGCCTTCTTGGAAGGGATGGCGGCGGCTGGTGGCGCAGGCGGCGGCTCGGGCGGTGCTGGCGGCGCAGGCGGCGCGGGCGGCAACTACTCCGACGGCGTGCCGGACATCTTCGGTAGCGGCGGCAGCAACGGCAGCAGCGGCGCCCAAGGCGGCTCGCACAACTCGATGCTCGACTTCGTGAACAACCTCCAGGGAACGTTGAGCGCCGTGACGACCGGCCTTGACAAGGCCTAAAGGCGGCGCACGGCCGGGCGACTGGCCGACGAGCGCGAGACGGGTAAGCGGGCGCACAGCGGTGCCCGCTTGTTCCGCCTCGCGACCGCCATGCGCGTTTCGTGCGGGCAAGAGCGGCGCGATACGCATCCCAGCTGTACTTGGCCAGCACGCTGTCGCGCGAGTTGCGTACCGAAGGTGAATCCATGACGCTCGTACTTAGTTTCGGCGCCGATGCGCCGGGCGCCGCTGCGCAGGCAATCCCGAACCAGCACGAAGCAGACCCTGCCGACGTGGCGCGGTTTCAATCGTTGATGGGCCCGGGCGGCGAAAAAGAAGCCGCGAATGCACCCGCCTCGACCGAATTCGGCAGCGAACTGCGCATCGAGCGCACGAGCCACCCCGAAGGGGCGAACGGCTATCTGCACGGGTTCCGCGATGTCGTCGGACAGATGGGCAAAGCGTCCGGCGAACTCTCGAATCGCTATCGGGCCTTGGAAAAGGAAGCGCTCGATTTCGGCAACAACCTGAATCTGAACGATCCGGCCACGGCCATCAAGGCGGTGGAACACCAGGCCCAGATGTCGACGGCCAACCTCGAATTTCACTTCGTCCTGCAATCGGCGGACGACGTGCGGCATACGTTCCGCACGCTCTTTCAGCAACAGTAACGGTCACCACAACGGCAAGACGGGAGCGACGCATGACGCGACGACTGAAAGCCTACGCACGCCGCGTGGCAGGGATGCGCCAGCGCTTCCTGCCCGTGCTGCTCTGCATGACGCTGATGCTTGCCGCGTGCAAGGAGACCCTGAACAGCAAGGTCAGCGAATCGGAAGCGAACGAAGTGCTCAGCGTGCTGCGCGATGCGGGCATCGAGGCGCGCAAGATGCCCGCCGACGAAAAGAGCTACGACGTCGAAGTCGAGAAGGACGATCTCGCGCGCGCACTGGACGTGCTGCATGCCCATGGGCTGCCGCGTTCGCACTACGAAGACCTCGGCCAGATCTTCAAGAAGGACGGGCTCGTGGCCACGCCGGCCGAAGAGCGCGTGCGCTACATCTACGGCGTCTCGCAGGAACTCGAGCAGACGCTCGCGCATATCGACGGTGTTGTCGTTGCGCGCGTGCACGTCGTGATTCCGCAAAACGACCCGCTCGCCGATTCGAAGACGCCGTCCTCGGCGTCGGTCTTCATCAAGTACCGCCCCTCGGCGGATCCGAACGCGCTCGCGCCGCTCGTGCGCAGCCTCGTCGTGCGCGGCATCGAGGGCCTCGATCCCGATCACGTGAGCGTCGCCTTCGTCGTGGCCGAGCCGCCTGCCACGACGAACCGCGTGCAGATCGAGCATGTGCTCGGCGTGCGCGTCGATACGAAATCGGTTGCGTGGCTGCTCGTGCTCATCGCGCTGCCATGGACGCTCGTGCTGGTCGTCGTCATCGCGATCGCCACCCGCTACCGTGCGGGCGTGAAACGCGAGTGTGCGGCGCTGGCCGCCTGGGCACGGGGTGTCTGGCAGGCGCTGCGCGGCAAGCGCGGCACAGCGGGTGAAGGCGAGGAAGCGGCGCCCGAAGCCCTGCCGGCGAACGCGAGCGCGACCGCTCAGCCGGCAGCGCTGGTCCGTCCGCAGCCCGAAGGGGCGCCGTCGTGAAGCGCGAGTTCGCGCCGCTCGTCTGGGCTTTCAACCTGCTGCCATCGTCCTGGTGCCATGCAGGCTGGCTGCCGCGCGGCGTAGACGACACCGTGCTGCGCGAGCGGCACGCTGTCGCGAACCCTTGTCACCGTTACCTTTCGCCTTGGCTGCTCGACGCGCATGGGCTCGCCGGTCGCTTCGACTTCACGTTTTCGGAGCGCTTTGCGCGGGTCGCTCTGCTCGATGGCCCGGCACTCGAGAGGATCGCCACGCTGCTCGGCTTGTTGCTGCGCCGTGAGGCGTTGCGGCGCATCGTTGACGGCGGCCAGCTCGCCGCGCTGCGCTCGGCTGTCGGCATGACCGAGATCGGCTTTCTCGGGGCGAGCGCAGGCGCGTTCGCGCTCGACGTGCCGGGCGAAATGGGCCGACTGCCGGCATCCGGCATGGGGCAGACGTTGCGAGCGGACGGCAGGCAAGTGCTCGCGTGCCTCGGTCGAACCTGTTCCGATGCGGTGGCCGACCGCTTGCCGATGAAGTTCGAGCCCGCTGTCGATGGCGACGTGCCTCGATTCTTTTCCCCCGACGATGCCGATCGCGCGAAAGCGTGGATCGTCGAACAACTGGTGCCGAGGATGCTGCCGTCATGGACGCCCCTTTTCTGCTGATTGCCGACGATCTGCGCGTGGCGCCGGGCCGCCGCGTGTTGAAGGCATCCGAGTATGCGGCGCTCGTCGACGCGCAAGGGTTGCTCGACGCGGCCCGGCGCTCGGCCGAGGCAAGCGCCGAGCGTGCGAAGCGCGAGGTGCAAGCCGAGCGCGAGCGCGGTTTCCGCGAAGGTGCCGACGAGGCGCGCCGCGAGGCGGCGGCGACCCTGACGCAGATCGCAGCGGGGGCGTCTGCGACGCTCGCGCAGATCGAACCGCTGATCGTCGAAGCTGTGATGACGGCGCTGCGCGGCGTGCTCGACGACGCAAGCGCCGCCGTGTTCTACGACGCTGCGCTGCGCAAGGTGGCGCGGCTCGTGCGCGATCAGCGCTTTCTCACGCTGCGCGTTGCGCCCGACGACGAGGGCGCTGCGCGCGAAAGGCTCGATGCGTTGCAGGCGGCGGGCGTGTTCGTCGGTTTCGTCGACATCGAGACCGATCCGACGCTGGCACCGCGCTCGGCCATCCTGCGCTCGGAATCGGGCACGGTCGACGCAAGCCTCTCGCTGCAACTCGAAGGTATAGCGGCCGCGCTTTCCAGCGAGGCCGGCGCTATTGCGGCGAGCATTTCCACGCAAATGCCCGTGCCCGCATCCCCGGGCGCGCCGGCAGCGGATCGCGGCTCAGCGATGCATAGGGACGCATCGACGCTCGAAGGCGAGTTCGACAGCGAACTCGATCGCGAGCCCGGTTCGGACCTCG
>CBJMQH010000530.1:0-3757 GCA_966431825.1 uncultured Trinickia sp. | reverse complement strand
CGCATCTTGTCGGTGGGGTTGAGATCGCGCGGTTCAGTCGCCGGCTTGAATGGCCGCACGATAACTCGCGCGGGATCGGGACGCAGATGAAGCGCCTGCCGGTTCAGGAAGGTAGCTTGTGACACGGTATCCTCAGGTCGCTGGATGAAAGGGAAATTCAAACACCCACGGCGCGTAAGGCCGTGGGCTTGTTCAGGCTGGTGTTGACGCGCGCGAGCTGACGAATCTCCGCAAGTCCAAGCAAATAGCAGACGACCGACTCGCCTCCACGGTTTTCGTTGGCGCGATCGGGATGCAATCCATCGCGGCAGCTCCCGGTGTGCGGATCGACCAGTGCCACGGACAGATCATTGCTGCCGAGAAACCAGCCGAAGGCGCGCATGGCCATGGCTGTCCACTCGGCATCGCCGTCCGCACGCCACGCCGTCAGGCAGGCAGCGATTGTCGCCGTTGCTTCCACGGGTTGCTGATCGAAGGCGCGGGGATGTTGCCGCTGTTCGCCGAAGCTGCCGGTGCCCACCGGCCGGAAATGACCTGCCACGCTCGTCTGCTGCGTCATCAGCCAGCGCAATGAGCGCAATCCCGCATCGCGGTATTGCGGCGTTTGAGTCGTCATTCCTGTCAGTATCAAGGCTTGCGGCAATCGCGCGTTGTCGTAAGCGAGCCCTTCCTCGAACCACACCCAGTCCGGCGTCTCTACCGACGCCAGACAGGACATCAACCTGTCAGCAAGCGCGTGCCGGACTTCCCTTGCGTGGAGATCATCCGGAGCAACAGTGCAATAAGCGTCCAGACCTAGCAGCATGAACGCCCACGCGCGGGGCGAGCTGAAGCTCTCGGCCGTCGACAAAGCCTGGGCGAACAAATCGGTGGCCCACCTGCGCCGCGACGGGCTTGCGTCTCCGCGCGCCGCCTCGCCCAATGCCCATAGCGTCCGCCCGTGACTGTCTTCCGAGCCTCTGTCCTCGAGCCAGGTTCGGTTGAAGCCCATGAAGTTGCGAAATCGCCTGATGTCGGGATTCCACGCATGCTGCACGAATGCTGCAAAGCGGGTCGTCAGGATTTCCGGCAACGCCTGTTCGCCGGGATTGTTGAGGGCGCAGGCCAAGAGTAACGCCCGGGCATTGTCATCGACGCAATAGCCGTGCGAGCGATCCGGCACCGACTGAACCGCGTGCTGGAACAAGCCGATGTCGTCGCACATCGTCATGAAATGGCCGATCTGCATGTCGGGCGCAGCAGGGCCGCGTGGTTCCGTCGCGCCGGAATCGGGACGCGCAAAGACCTTGAGCCGATGACCCTGCCGCGCGGCCTCGAAGGCGGACATGTAACGCTCGGCCGTGCGTTCCCACGTCATCATCCGGCTCATGGCGTATGCGCGTTGGCCCATCTCTTGCCGGCGCGCGTCGTCGGTGAGCAGTTTGGCGATCTCACCGCCGATCGCCGCCGCATCGCCGAATGGTACCAGAACTCCGCATCCGTCAGTAAGCAGCTCGCGTGCGTGCCAGTAGGGCGTCGATACCACCGCCTTCCCGAGCCCAAAACTGTAAGCCAAGGTTCCAGAGGTCATCTGGGCCTCGTTGAGATAGGGCGTGACATAGACGTCGCACATCGAGATGAATTCGAGCAGCGTGGCCTGATCCACGAACCGGTCGAGGAACACCACGTGGTCCTCGACGCCCAGCTCGCGGACCCGCGCCATCAGACTTTCGCGATAGGCTTCGCCCTGGTCTCGAACCAGATTGGGGTGCGTTGCGCCGAGCACGACATACACCGCATTCGCGCGGTGTTTCAGAATCGAGGTCATTGCATCGATCATGACTTCGATGCCCTTGTTGGGGGACAGCAGCCCGAACGTCAGAATGACCGACTTGCCGTCAAATCCGAGCCTGGCCTTCGCCGCATCGGGCCCGGCAAAGGCGACATCGGGAATGCCGTGGGCGATCACCTCGATCTTGTCGTCCGGCACGAGGTAGACGCTGCGCAGTAGCTCGCGGGCCTTGTTGGCCATCACCACCACCTTCGACGACGCATCGACGATGCGCTCCATGACCGCGCGTTGCTTGGCTGACGGGTTGGCCAATACGGTATGAAGCGTCGTTACGACCGGCATGGTCAGGCGCGCCAGCAGCGGGAGGATATGGGCGCCGGCTTCGCCGCCGAAAATGCCGAATTCGTGCTGCAGGCACACGGTATCGAACCGGCCGGCATTCAGGAAATCCGCTGCACGCAGGTAGTCTTCGACATTGTCGTCCTTGATCTGGAAAGCGACCGCCGGCGGATAGTCGTAGGCCTGGCCGCGATCGGTCATCGCCACGATGCAGGTTTCCAGATCAGGGCGTGACGCCGATATCGCTCTCTGCAGGTCCGTCGTGAAGGTTGCGATTCCGCAACGGCGAGGCAGCGAGTTGCCGATAAGGGCGATGCGGCGGAGCGACGTCATGTCTGTGCCTCGATGATCTTGCCCGATTTCCTGGAGCCCGTGCCGGTGGATGCATCGGGAGACTTGGTCGCTCGTCCGGTGCAGTCCTGCAGCAGCGAAACCATGGGATCCGGTCCCGGATAGGCGACCAGGCCGCTCATTCCGTCCAGGCCAATCGCGATGCCGGCGCTGTCGGCCTCAATGAAGATCGCGTCACCGACGGTCGCATCCGTATGCCCGATGCGCGCCTTCCCCTCGATCACGAGCATCCAGGTTTCCCGGTCGGCATCGAGCGCCCACTGCGAATTGGCCTGGAAATCGACCCGCTCGAGCACGAATTGTGGGCTCGCGACGAGAATTCTTCGTGCGTCCGTGAGACGCCGCGGAGCGGATTGAGCCTGGGATGGCCCGGCGTCGGAAGCGGCCACCGCGTCGTCTTCGTGCAGCTCGCGGTGCCTGCCAAAGTCGAACAGGCGGAATGTCGTATCGCTGCGTTGCTGAATCTCGGCGAGCACGATACCGGCGCCGATGGCGTGGATTGTGCCGCCGGGGACGCAGATGAAGTCGCCCTTCGCAACAGGGCGCCATTGCACGAGACCGGCGATCGAGCCGTCCCTGATCGCTGCGCGCAACGCCTGCGGCGTGAGGCGCCGCGTCAGTCCCAGCGCTACCCGCGCGCCCGGCGCTGCTGACAGGATGTACCATGCCTCGGTCTTCCCGTTCGGCAGATCGATGGCGTGCGCGAATTCATCGTTGGGGTGGACCTGGATCGACAGAGGTTGGCTGGTAAACAGGAGCTTGAGCAGCAGGGCGGAGCCTGGTGCATCTTTATCGATGCGCTCGAACCACAACTCCCCGACGGGGTCGCCCGAAACGTCGATGCAGCTCCATGGTCGGATGTCTGCGACCCCCCATGGTTTGCGCGCAACCTGCACCGAGGCATGTTCGATGGTCATGGATTGTCCTTACCCTTGACGCGCATCTCGAAGCGACTGCTGTTGGTCGATGCGGTCGGTAAGATCTGGCGTGGCTAAAAAAAACGTCGCGCTTGCGACAAGCGCTGTCACAGCGATCCGATCGTGTCCTCCATCAAATGGCTACTCCGGCATCCGATAACAACCTTTGCGCGATCATAAAGACGGGCGTGCCTTCATCAATGTTCGTTGCCGTTCGCGTCATTCTTGTGCTTGTGCAGAAATCGGGCGATCTGCCCGCGAAGCTCCGCCGTCTCCAGCAACTTGCCGACCGATCCGGCGGTGTCGAAGAGCTCCCGCTGCAACGTCGTCGGCAGAGCGTTCCATTGCATGATGACAGCCGCGCCAAGACACCGCAGAA
>CBJMQH010000529.1:0-3775 GCA_966431825.1 uncultured Trinickia sp. | reverse complement strand
CGAGCACGTCGTCGAGCAGGCCGTCGAAGCAACGCACGGCACGGCAGTGCCGGCAAGCGCCGCAGCACCGGCAGCAAGCGGCGGCGCCGCATCGAATGAAGCGCCTCACCTGAAAATTACGCTACGGGGGGTGGGGGAGAAGGACCAGGCGTTACTGACCGAAGAGTTGGGCAACCTGGGCCACATTGTCGGCCGGGAGCAGAACGGAGGCGAACTCGTCGTTTATCTCGACAGCGATGTGTCGACCGACGACATCTCGGCCGTCTGCTGCTTCGTGATCGACGAAAGCCAGATCACGATCGGCCGCGGCATGGCACCCGCGGCCGATGCGGCACCGGCCGCCGCGGCTGCACCCGCCGCGGCTGCACCGGCGCCTGCGGCGAGCGCGCCGGCACCGGCTGCGGCACCGGCTGCTACGGCCGTCGCGCCGGCAGAACCGGCTGCGCCCGCTGTCTCGGCACCGGCCGTCGTCAAGGCCGAGCCGAAACCGGCCGCGGGCGGCGATGACAAGAAGGCACGTCCGGCCGCTGCGGCAGCAGGCGAAGGCAGCTCGATCCGCGTGGGCGTCGAGAAGGTCGATCAGCTGATCAACCTCGTCGGCGAACTCGTCATCACGCAAGCGATGCTGGCGGAGACGACGAGCACGTTCGACCCGGCGCTGCACGATCGGCTGTTCAACGGCATGGCCCAGCTGGAGCGCAATGCGCGCGACCTGCAGGAAGCGGTCATGTCGATCCGGATGATGCCGATGGATTACGTTTTCAGCCGCTTCCCGCGCCTTGTGCGCGATCTCGCGGCGAAGCTCGGTAAGGAAGTGGAGCTTGTCACCTTCGGTCAAGCGACCGAACTCGACAAGAGCCTGATCGAGCGGATCATCGACCCGCTGACCCACCTCGTGCGCAACAGTCTCGATCATGGGATCGAGACTGTCGAAGCGCGCCGCGCCGCCGGCAAGGACGGCACGGGCCAGCTCGTGCTGTCCGCGGCTCACCACGGCGGCAACATCGTCATCGAAGTCAGCGACGACGGCGCGGGTCTGCGCCGCGACAAGATTCTCGCGAAGGCGGCGAAGCAGGGCATGCAGGTCAGCGAGTCGATGACGGACGAAGAAGTCTGGAACCTCATCTTCATGCCCGGCTTCTCGACGGCCGAACAGGTGACCGACGTGTCGGGCCGCGGTGTGGGCATGGACGTCGTGAAGCGAAACATCCAGGCGATGGGCGGTCATGTCGAGATCACGTCGCATGCCGGCAAGGGCACGACGACGCGGATCATTCTGCCGCTTACGCTCGCGATTCTCGACGGTATGTCGGTGAAGGTCGGCAGCGAGATCTTCATCCTGCCGCTGAATTTCGTGATGGAGTCGCTGCAGCCGGTTGCCGAGGACATCTACACGGTGGCCAACGGCGAACGCGTCGTGCGTGTGCGCGGCGAGTATCTGCCGCTCGTCGCGTTGCACGAAGTCTTCTCGGTCGAGGGGGCGCGTACGGAGCCGACGCAAGGCATCGTCACGATCATGCAAACCGAAGGCCGGCGTTTCGCCATGCTGATCGATGAGCTCGTGGGCCAGCAGCAAGTCGTGGTGAAGAACCTCGAAACGAACTACCGCAAGGTGCGCGGCATTTCCGCGGCGACGATTCTCGGCGACGGCAGCGTCGCACTGATCGTCGACGTGGCAGCACTGAACCGTGAGTCCCGTGCGTCGCACGGCGCCATGAACTTTTAGTAATTCCCACCTGCTTTGGGGGCTAACGTGACTGAAGTCCAAACCAACAATTCGACGGGCGGCGCGCTCGTGGCCGGCGGCCGGCGCGATGCATTGCAGGCCGATGCGGCCGGTCAGGAATTCCTCATCTTCACGCTCGGTGCCGAGGAGTACGGCATCGACATCCTGAAGGTGCAGGAAATCCGCGGCTATGAAAGCGTCACGCGCATCGCCAATGCGCCCGAGTTCATCAAGGGCGTGATCAACCTGCGCGGCATCATCGTGCCGATCGTCGACATGCGGATCAAGTTCCATCTTGGCCGCGTCGAATACGACCATCAAACCGTCGTCATCATCCTGAACGTCGCGCACCGCGTCGTGGGCATGGTGGTGGACGGCGTGTCCGACGTGCTGACGCTCACGGCCGACCAGATCATGCCCGCGCCCGAGTTCGGCGCGACGCTCACCGCCGAGTACCTGACGGGCCTCGGTACGGTCGAGGGCCGCATGTTGATCCTGATGGACATCGAAAAGCTGATGGTCAGCAAGGAAATGGCGCTGATCGAAGCGTTCGGCACCGCCGCGGAGCATTGACCGTACAGGCGGGCAGCGCGGAGCCCGGCTTCGATGGCCGGGTCCTTCGCGCGTTGTATCTAAGACGGAGATTTGAACGATGCTGCACAACTGGTCAATTCGTACGACGCTGACGGCGATCGGTGCCGTGCTCGTTGCGCTGACCGTGGTGGTCGGCGTGCTCGGGCTCACCGCGCTCTCCGGCGCGAGCCATTCGCTCGACACGATCTCGCGCGGCGATCTGAAGACGATTCACGCGCTCGACGACACAGGCTCGTATCTGCTGCGCTCGCGCATTGCTCTCGATCGCTTCCGGGCGCTCACCGAGGCGAATAACGCCGACGAAGCCAAGAAGGTGCTGATTCGCGCGCAGGAACTGCTCGCGGGTGCCAAGAAATCGTGGTCGGCATTCCAGGAAACGCCGAAGGACGGGGTCGATCAGGCCATCATCGACGACGTCACGGCACGCTTCAACACGCTGCTGCATGACGGCGTCGAACCCGAGTTCGCGGCCGCCCAGGCGGGGGACATTGCGGGCTATCACGCGATTGCCGACACGAAGATCAGCCCGATGTTCGTGGCCTACGATCAGGCGGCCAATGTCGTGCTCAAGCGCCGCCAGGAGCATGCCGAAGCGCTGCAGGATTCGTCCGACGCACAGATCTCGTTGATGAGCGGGCTCATCATCGGCGTGACGGTGCTCGCGCTCGTGCTCGTCGTGCTGATCCGTTTTGCGTTGCGTGGGCTTATCGTGCAGCCGATCAGCGATGCGATCGGGCACTTCGAACGGATCGCCGAAGGCGATCTGGCGCACCGCGTGCGGCCGCTCGGCAGCAACGAAATCGGGCGTCTGTTCGCGGGCATCGACAAGATGCAGGAAGCGATGATCTCGATGGTGAAGGCGATCCATACGGGCACCGAATCGATCGACGTCGGCGCGCGCGAAATCTCCATCGGCAACACCGACCTGTCGCAACGCACCGAAGAGCAGGCGTCGTCGCTGCAGCAGACCGCTTCGAGCATGGAGCAATTGACGGGCACCGTGCGCCAGAACACCGAGAACGCGCGTCAGGCAAGCCAGCTCGCCGTCAATGCGTCGGACATCGCGATGCGCGGCGGTCAGGTCGTGAGCGAAGTGGTCACGACGATGCAGGACATCGCGACGAGCTCGAACAAGGTCGTCGACATCATTGGCGTGATCGAAGGCATCGCATTCCAGACGAACATCCTCGCGCTGAACGCGGCCGTCGAAGCGGCGCGCGCGGGCGAGCAGGGCCGCGGCTTCGCCGTGGTGGCCGGCGAAGTGCGCAGTCTTGCTCAGCGCAGCGCGGCGGCAGCGAAGGAAATCAAGGCGCTCATCGGGGATTCGGCCGACAAGGTCGCAAGCGGCTCCGAACTCGTCGGGCGTGCCGGTTCGACGATGGACGAAATCGTCCAGGCCGTTCGACGTGTCACCGACATCATGGGCGAAATCAGCGCTGCCTCGGAAGAGCAATC
>CBJMQH010000528.1:0-3787 GCA_966431825.1 uncultured Trinickia sp. | reverse complement strand
GGCGTAGGACGGTCCGAGATACGCATGTTCCATTTTCCAACGCCGCGCCTGATCGCCGTGGCTGCCGCGTTCGCGCCAATCGATCCAGAGCGCCGCGCCGAGCGCAGTGCCGGCGTCGCCTGCAGCCGGTTGCACCCAGACATCGTCGAACGGGCCATCGTCGCGGATTCGCGAATTCATGACGCAGTTCAGCGCCACGCCGCCGGCCATGCACAGCCGGGGCAGTCCGGTTTGCTGATGAAGCCAGCCAGCGAGTTCGAGCACGGTCTCCTCGAGCACCGTCTGCAACGAGCAGGCGATGTCGTAGTGCCGTTGCTCGAGCGGGCCGCCGCGCTCGCGCGGGGCACCGAAGCGCTCGACGAGTCTGGGCGGCTCGACGGTATAGCTGCCGTTGCCGCGATACCGAACGATCTCGCGAAAGACATCGGCGTAGATCGGCTTGCCGAAAGCGGCCAGCGCCATGACCTTGTACTCGTCCGACGAGTGCAGGAATCCGAGCCATCCTGTGACGGCCTCGTAGAGCAAGCCGAGCGAGTGCGGCAGTTCGACCTGCTTGAGGCGTTTGTAACGGCCCTCGGCGAATTGGCCGAGACTCGTCGTCACGCCTTCGCCCCGGCCGTCCATCGTCAACACGGCCGTGTCGCCGAGCGGCGCGGCGAGGAACGCGCTGGCTTCGTGCGCAAGATGGTGCTCCACGTAATGCCACTCGAACCGGTGCGCGCCTTCCTTGGCGCGAAAGCGTTTCGCGAGATGGTGCGGTGCGCCGTCGATCAATTGAGCGCGCGCGTTCACGATGTAGGTGAGGAAGAGCGGGTCCCACGGCGATTCGGTGCTCGATCCGTCGGGCTTCGACGGGCGCTGTAGCCCCGGTTCGAGCGGCAATGCGATCGTCGCCCCCCCGCGCGTCGTTGCAGGCATCGTCGCAAGCAGAGCGGGGTCGTACGAATAGGCGACGTGATCGACATCGGGCAACGTGATCCCCGCTTCGCGCAGACAGTAGTCGATGGCGTCGAACGGCAACTGCCAGGTCGAGAACGGAACGGGCCGCTTCGCATGCTTGACGTGCGTGAAGCGTTCGTCTTCGGCGGCGGCAAGCACGACGCCGTCCTTGACGAGTGCGGCAGCGCTGTCGTGATAAACGGCATTGATCCCGAGTGTGTACATAGCGAGGGTCTCGTAAGCGGTCAGGAGGACAGGGAGGCTGCGGCCGGCGCGCCGAGCTCGCCTGCTGCGGCGGCCCGGGCGCCTGCGGTGGCAGACCGGCTGCGGCCGGCAGCGAGCTCGACGGCGGCCGTCGCGACTTGCGCGGCGGGCACGCCGAGCAGACAGGCGTGGTGGCCCTGCGGGCAAACACCGCGGTAGCACCAGCGGCAATCGACGTCGTGGAAGAGGACGCGATTGGCCGTCATCCACGGCGTGTGCTGCGGGTTCGTGAGCGCGTAGAGATCGACGACGGGGGTGCCGAGCGCCGACGCGAGATGGACGGGGCCGCTGTTGTTTGCAATCAAAACTGTCGCCCGCTCGATCAACGCGGCCAATTCGCCCAGGCTTAGAAGTCCTGATAGATCGTGAAGCCGACTGCGTGCGCCCGGACCGGCTGTGTCGACCACTGCTTTGATCAGCGCACGCTCCTCAGGCGTACCTGTGAGCAGGATCGGCCAGTCGGTGGCCTGAACGAGCCTCGCCGCGACTTCGCCGAAACGCTCCGGCGGATATCTGCGCGAGGGCGCGCTCGCGCCGGGGTGGAGCACGGCCCACGGGCCTTGCGGATCGAGCCCGAGGCCGGTGAGTCGTTGCACGAGCATGCGATGGGCTTCGGGCACGACGTCAAACCGCATCCGTGGGTCGCGGGTCGCGGCACCGACGCTGCCGACAAGGGCAAGCTGGCGTTCGGCTTCGTGACGCATCTGTGCATGCGGCTCTTCTTCGGGCACCCAATCAGTCAGAAGGTCGTACGGATTTTCACGGCAGTGCGCCAGCCGCCGCGCAATGCCGGAGAGGTGACACAGGAGCGCAGCCGGCAGCGGGCTCTGGCTATAGACCGTGAAGATGACGGCCGCATCGAATTCGCGCGATGCCAGAAGCTCGCGCATCGCGAGATCGTCGCGCGGGGCGGGGCTCGGCGCGAGACCGTGCCACGGCGCATCGTAGGCAATCACCTCGTCGATGTCGCGAAGAAAGGGCGCGGCTTGCGCGCCGACCGACGAGGTCAACAATGTCAGGTGACGCCCCGGCACGGACTCGCGCAACGCGTGAAAAGCAGGTGTCGTCATCAGCAGATCGCCGAGACGGTCCAGGCGTACGCAAAGGATGCGCTTCACGTCGGCGCCCCACGTCGAAGCGGTCGGTTTGCGCGCGGGAGCGTGCGGCTGCGAAGGGGCGATGCGAAACGGCAGGGCGCTCATCAAAGCAACCTCGAAACATGGGCACCGCGCGGGGCGATACGCGCCGGCGCCTCCGGCCGGCCCGGTTGCCGTTGTGCATCGGCTTGTGCTGCCCGAATGATTTCGAGGGCGGCGTGGTAAAGGTCGGGCACCCGCAACGTCGGGCGGCGCCCCGGGCCGTCGAGCCATTCGGTCTCGTGTCCGTTGTCCACGAGCAGGGTGCGGCACCCCGCGCGCGATCCGGCTTCAACGTCGTCGAGTATGTCCCCGACGAACCAGCTCGCAGCGAGATCGACAGCATGCTCACGCGCGGCTTGCAGAATCAGCCCTGGCTCGGGCTTGCGGCAGCTGCAGCGCTGTGCATAATCGGCAACCACGCCGTCGGGGTGATGCGGGCACCAGTAGGCCGCCTCGAGCGTGACCCCGCACTCGACGAACATTTCGCGCAAATGGGCCTCCATCGGGGCCAATGCGTCGAAGCCGAAATGGCCCAGCGCGACCCCGCCTTGATTGCTGATGACGATGAGACGCAAACCGTGGGCGGCCAGCATGGCCAACGCATCGCATGCGCCCGGCACGAAACGCATCAGCGACGGGTCGACGTTGTAGGGCACGTCTTCGAGCAGCGTGCCGTCCTTGTCGAAGAAGACGGCGGGTGTCGCGGCCATGATCTCCGGCTTGCTCATGGACGTGCCGCGGCGCGTGCTGCGTCGAACTCGCTTGCGCGGGATGCGCGCTCCTTCGGTGCGGCCGCGAAGATCGGATTGTCGGCGCTCGTTTGCGCAACGCGTAGATAAACGTCCTCCAGCATGCGTGCCACGCGGTGCCACGTGAAGCGCGCGTTCACGCGCTCGTAACCCGCCTGACCCATCCGTTCGGCGAGCACGGGGTCCGCCGCCAACTGTGCGATGCGTGCGGCGACGGCCTCGGGGTCCCGGGGCGGCACGAGAAAGCCGGTCTTGCCGTCGGCGATCGTATAGCGGATGCCGCCAACGTTGGCGCCGATGACGGGGCGTGCGCAGGCCATGGCCTCAATCGGTGTAATGCCGAACGGCTCGTACCACGGCGTCGTCACAAATACATCTGCGGCGCAAAAGAAATCGCGCAACTGTGCGCGCGCGCGGCGGCCGACGAACGTGACATGCTCGGCGGCCCCGCAGCCGGCCGCGATGCCGCGCAGTCGGGCGATCTCGGGTGTCGCGATCTCGTTGGGCAGTTCCGCGTTTCCGCCTACGACGTACAGATGCGCGTCGACGCCCATCCGCCCGCGTGCGAGCGCGACCGCACGCACGACCGTATCGATCCCCTTGCGGGGCACGAGCCGCCCGAGCTGTAGGACAACGAAACGATCGGCAGGCCAGTCGAGCGCCGCGCGCGCGGCGGCGCGGTCCATGGGACCGAAC
>CBJMQH010000527.1:0-3788 GCA_966431825.1 uncultured Trinickia sp. | reverse complement strand
GCGAACAGCGCATCCCAGCGGCTGCCCCAGATGACCTTGATCACGTTCCAGCCGGCACCGCGGAACTCCGATTCGAGTTCCTGAATGATCTTGCCGTTGCCGCGCACGGGGCCATCAAGACGCTGCAGATTGCAGTTGATCACGAACACGAGGTTGTCGAGCCGCTCGCGGCCGGCCATGCCGATCGCGCCGAGCGATTCCGGTTCGTCGGTTTCGCCGTCGCCGAGGAACGCCCAGACCTTGCGGCCTTCCGTCTTCGCAATGCCGCGCGCTTGCAGGTACTTCATGAAGCGCGCCTGGTAGATCGCCATGATCGGACCGAGGCCCATCGAGACGGTCGGGAATTGCCAGAAGTCCGGCATCAGCCACGGGTGCGGGTACGACGAGATGCCCTCGCCGCCCACTTCCTGGCGGAAGTTGTCGAGCTGGTTCTCGGTCAGGCGGCCGAGCAGGAACGCGCGCGAGTAGATGCCGGGCGACGAGTGGCCCTGCACGAAGACGAGATCGCCACCGTGCTGTTCCGAAGGCGCGTGCCAGAAGTGGTTGAAGCCGACGTCGTAGAGCGTCGCGGCCGATGCGAACGAGGCGATGTGGCCGCCGACGTTCGTATGCTTGCCCGCGCGCAGCACCATCGCGATGGCGTTCCAGCGCGTGTACGAGCGAATCCGATGTTCGATATCCTGGTCGCCCGGGATCTTGGCCTGGTTCGCGACGGGGATCGTGTTGATGTACGGCGTGTTCGCGGAGAACGGCAGATGCTCGCCATGCACGCGGGCGAATTCGATCTGCTTCTCAATCAGGTAGTGCGCGCGGTCGGGACCCACGCTCGAAATGACGCCCTCGAGGGCCTCGAGCCATTCGCCCGTTTCCTGGGGATCGTCGTCTTTCTCGGCGGCGACATATTTCATGACTTCGTCAGGCACAGCGGACATTCTCGTCTCCTGAATTGAGGAATGCTCTTTGAACAGACGACGCAGGCCGACACCGGCCGCGGCAGCTGTCGGCGATTGTAAAGAGCCGGAAGGCGCCCATGCAACGAATTTTTCGAATTACGAGATTATTTCTCATAATACGGAATATTGCTGCAATGCATCGTGCGCGGGTCCCGATAGTGGGCACCCCGATTGTCGCGTTGCGCGGCAACTTTCGTGGATTGGCGGCGTTTCCCCCTCCTTTTACGCCAATTGGCCGCCATGCGCTGCGCTACAATTCGAGCCATGTTGACCGATCGGCTTTTCGCACGCTCGGCGCGCACGCCCGGCAAGCGGGCTGATGCTGCGCCGTCCCGCTGGCACCACGGACCGTGGTGGTCCAATTCCTATTTGCTGACGCCCCTGCTGTCGATCCTCGTGTTCCTCGTGGTCATGAGTTTGATCCTCTGGAGCCTGAACCGCCGGGAGCAGCAGCAACAGGAAGACACGCTCTATCGTAATGTCGCCTGGGCGCAGCAGCAGATCCGGCTTTCGATGACCGGCGCGCAGGAACAGTTGCAGGCGTTGGCGCGCGATCTCGCGGCCGGCCATGCCGACGCGCACTCGTTTCAGATGTCGACGAACGACATCATGCAGGCGCACCCCGAGATTCTCTATCTGAACTGGTACACGAGCCAGAAGGAGCCGCGCTGGCCGAATACGCCGCTGCCGCTCGCGGGTCAGCGTTTCGCCCGGCTCACCGATGCCCAGATGGACGAAGCCGTGCGTGCCGGGTTCGCGAACGCGCGCTCGACGCGCCGCCAGGTCTACTCGGCGCTCATCTACGACGATCTCGGCAACGGCTACCTGACACTGCAGACGCCGATCTACCGCGACCGCGACTTCCTGGGTTCGATCGCGGCCGTGTTCTCGGTCGAAGGCATCCTGAAGCACGACATTCCGCCCGAGCTGTCGGCGAAGTACAAGATTTCGATCACCGACGTGAACAACCGCGAACTGGCGACCACGTCCACCCGGCCCCGCCTGCCGCGCGACACGTTCTACGACCTGCCGCTCGATCCGCCCGGGCAAGGCGTGACCGTGCGCGTCTATGCCTTCCCGCAAGTCACGAACTTCACGAACAACACGCTCGTCTGGCTCGTTGCCGGGCTGTCGTGCTTCGTGCTCTGGAGCCTCTGGAGCCTTTGGAAGCACACGCGTCAGCGTTTCGAAGCGCAGCAGGCGCTCTACGCCGAAGCGTTCTTCCGCCGCGCGATGGAGAACTCCGTCCTCATCGGTATGCGCGTGCTCGACATGCATGGCCGCATCACGCACGTGAACCCGGCCTTCTGCCGCATGACGGGCTGGGACGAAAGCGACCTCGTCGGCAAGACCGCGCCGTTCCCCTACTGGCCGCGCGACGCCTACCCCGAAATGCAGCGGCAGCTCGACATGACGCTGCGCGGCAAGGCGCCGTCGTCGGGGTTCGAGTTGCGCGTGCGCCGCAAGGACGGCTCGCTCTTCCATGCACGGCTCTACGTCTCGCCGCTCATCGACAGCTCGGGCCGCCAGACGGGCTGGATGTCGTCGATGACCGACATCACCGAGCCCAAGCGCGCGCGCGAAGAACTGGCGGCCGCGCACGAGCGCTTCACGACGGTCCTCGAAAGCCTCGACGCGGCCGTGTCCGTCCTCGCAGCCGACGAAGCCGAGCTGCTGTTCGCCAACCGCTACTATCGCCACCTGTTCGGCATCCGTCCCGACGGCCACCTCGAACTGGCGGGCGGCGGCTTCGACAGCGCGTCGGCCTCGTCCGACTCGATCGATTCGGTCGACGCCTATGCCGGCCTGCCCGCCGCCGCGCTGACCGAAAGCGCGGCCGATGCTCAGGAAATCTACGTCCAGAGCATCCAGAAGTGGTTCGAGGTGCGCCGCCAGTACATCCAGTGGGTCGACGGCCATCTGGCGCAGATGCAGATCGCCACCGACATCACGACACGCAAGCAGGCCCAGGAACTCGCCCGTCAGCAGGAAGAAAAGCTCCATTTCACGAGCCGCCTGATGACGATGGGCGAGATGGCCTCCTCGCTCGCGCACGAGCTCAATCAGCCGCTCGCCGCCATCAACAACTATTGCTCGGGCACGGTGGCGCTCGTGAAGGCCGGCCGCACGACGCCCGAAACGCTGCTACCCGTGCTCGAAAAGACAGCCCAGCAGGCTGTGCGCGCCGGCATGATCATCAAGCGCATCCGCGAGTTCGTGAAACGCAGCGAACCGAAGCGTCAGGCCGCACGGGTATCGGACATCGTCGCCGATGCAGTCGGGCTCGCCGAAATCGAAGCGCGCAAACGCCGGATCCGCATCCTCACCGAAATCCGCTCGCGGCTGCCCGTCATCTATGTCGACCCCGTGCTGATCGAGCAGGTCCTTGTGAACCTGCTCAAGAACGCCGCCGAGGCGATGCACGACGCACGGCCGAACGCCGTCGACGCGACGATCCGCGTCATCGTCAAGCTCGAAGCGGGCTTTGTCTGCATCAGCGTGGTCGATCAGGGCCCCGGCGTCGACGAAGCCACGATCGAGCGTCTGTTCGAACCGTTCTACAGCACGAAATCGGACGGCATGGGCATGGGCCTTAACATCTGCCGCTCGATCATTGAATCGCATCGCGGGCGGCTGTGGGTCGTCAACAACGTCGATGCCGACGGCCGTGTCCACGGCGCCACATTTCACTGTAGTCTGCCGATCGGCGATCCGTCTGACCCGAGCCATGGCGGGTCCGAGGCGCCGCGACCACAAACTGTTACGGGAGAGCTATGAGCAGCCCAGTCACCACTCAGGAAACCGTCTTTGTCGTCGACGACGACGAGGCCGTAC
>CBJMQH010000526.1:0-3789 GCA_966431825.1 uncultured Trinickia sp. | reverse complement strand
GTGGCCCTTCGCGGCGACGGGCGGCGCTCCAGTTCGCCGGTTTGCGGCCGTTGTTGTGACGAACTATCTTCATCGCCCGCTGTTGCCCCAGCTGATCGACGCGCTTTGCCCGGGGGGTGTTTTGTTGTACGAAACGTTTGCCCGCGGGAACGAGACGCTCGGCAAGCCGTCGAATCCTGCGTTCTTGCTCGCGCCGGGCGAATTGCTCGAAGCCGTGGCGGGGCGCTTGCGCGTCGTGGCGTATGAGGATGGCTTCACCGCCGTCCCGCGCCCGGCATTCATCCAACACATTTGCGCGGTAGCCGATCCGGCCCCGCAGGCCGGGCGTGCCGACGGTACGCTCACACCTGCGCGTTACGATTTGGCCTTCTAATCCGCTACAATCGCGCTTTCACGTTTACATTCATCGCGTTTCATGGCTAACGGTAACGGCATCACCAGCGGTACCCAAGGCGGCGTGCGCATTCGCGGGAGCATTCCTGCGATCGTCACGCCCATGCTCGAAGACGGCGGGCTCGATCTGCCGGCGTTTCGCCAACTGATCGACTGGCACATCGCGGAAGGCACCGATGCGCTTGTCGTCGTCGGTACGAGCGGTGAATCGGCCACGCTGTCGGTGGACGAGCACGTGCTCATGATCAAAACGGCCGTCGACCACGCCGCGGGCCGTATTCCGGTCATCGCCGGGGCGGGCGGCAATTCCACGTCCGAGGCCGTCGAACTGACCAAGCATGCGCAAAGCGTCGGCGCCGATGCCACGCTGCAGGTCGTGCCGTACTACAACAAGCCGACGCAGGAAGGGATCTACCGCCATTTCGCGAAGATCGCGGAATCGGTCGATCTGCCCATGATTCTGTACAACGTGCCGGGCCGCACCGTGGCCGACATGTCGAACGAGACGACGCTGCGGCTCGCGCAAGTGCCGGGCATCATCGGCATCAAGGACGCAACGGGCAATCTGGACCGCGCCGCTCACCTGATCAAGGCTGCGCCGGCGCATTTCGGCATTTACAGCGGCGACGACCCGACGGCGATCGCGCTGATGCTGCTCGGCGGCCACGGCAACATCTCGGTCACGGCGAACGTCGCGCCGCGCGCGATGAGCGCGCTTTGCAAGGCTGCGCTCGCTGGCGACGCGAAGACGGCACGCGACATCCACATGAAGCTGCTCTCACTGCACAAGCATCTGTTCATCGAATCGAATCCGATTCCGGTGAAATGGGCGCTTGAAGAGATGGGGCGCATGAAGGGCGGCATCCGCCTGCCGCTCACGCGACTCGATCCGCAGTGTCACGAGACGGTGCGCGCCGCACTGCGCGAGGGCGGCGTACTCGCCTGAAGGTCGGCGCCCGCCGGGCGCCGACGATGACATTTTCACCCCGGTGTCGATTTCCGGCCCACGCTTCCCGGCACCGCTTTCGGGCACCCGTTGCGCATCACGAAGGACTCCATGAAACGTTCCGCTTTCTCCCAGCATGCCGTCCGGACGGCGGCGCTCGTGCTTGCCCTGTCCACGCTCGCAGGCTGCGACACACTCAACGATTGGTTTGCGACCGATCGTGTCAATTACAAGGCAACGGGTTCGGCGCCGCCGCTGACCGTGCCGAGCGACCTGACCGCCGCGAAGACGCAGTCGCAGTACACGGCACCGCCGGCGAATGCGGCGCTGGGCGGCGCGCCGACGCGCAACGTCACGACAGCCGGCAATGCGACGGAAGGGGTGCCGAGCGCACAGGATCCTCTCGGCATGCATATCGAGCGTGACGGCGACCGCCGCTGGCTCGTGGTCGACGGTCGTGCGCCCGATCAACTGTGGCCGCAGCTCGAGGAATTCTGGAAGGACAACGGGTTCTCGTTGAAGACCGACGCGCCTGCGACGGGCATCATGACGACGGACTGGGCCGAAAACCGCGCGAACATTCCGGACGACTGGTTCCGCCGCACGATCGGCAGAGTGATCGATTTCGCTTACTCGTCGGGCACGCGCGATCAATTCCGCACGCTCGTCGAGCGAGGCCCGAACGGTGCGACCGATATTTCGATCACGCACAGCGCGCTCGAGGAAGTGCTGACGGGCTCGGACAAGACTTCGTCGCGCTGGGTCGAGCGTCCGCGCAATCCGGTGCTCGAAGCGGTGTTTCTCTCTAAGCTGATGCAGAAGTTCGGGCTGACCGAGGCGCAATCGAAAGAGCTGTTGGCGGGCGCCCGTCCCGGTGTGCCGTCCGCTCAGGTGCAGGCAGGGGCGGGCACGCTCGATCTGAACGAGGCGTTCGACAGCGCATGGTTGCGTGTCGGCCTCGCGCTCGATCGCACGAGCTTTGCCGTCGACAACCGCGACCGTGCGAAGGGTCTTTACTACGTGCGCTACGCAGACTCGGCCGAAGAACTCAAACACGAAGGGCTACTGGGCAAACTGTTTTCGGGCAGCTCGAGCACGAAGAAGCCGGGCAAGGAATTGCTCGTGAACGTGCGTGCGACGGGCGCGGGCAGCACGCAGGTCCAGGTCGTCGACTCGAACGGCCAGGTCGACACCTCGTCGGATGCCCAAAACCTGATCTCGCAGCTGCACGCGCAGCTGAACTGAACCGAAATGCGTTTTACGAGCCTTGGCAGCGGCAGCGAAGGTAATGCGCTCGTCGTCGAGGCTGCGAGCGGCACGACGACCACGCGCGTGCTGCTCGACTGCGGCTTCTCCGCAAAGGAAATCGAGCGGCGCCTCGGGCGTATCGGCTGCGAGGGCAGTGGGCTCGATGCGATCCTCATCACCCACGAGCATAGCGACCACATCGGCAGCGCGCTGACCTGCGCGCGCAAATGGTCCGTGCCGCTCTATATGAGCTGGGGCACGGCGCGCGCGGTCGGCGCCGACGCGGCGGATATCGATCTGCACGTGCTCTGGGGCGACGAGACGGCCGCGATCGGCGATCTCCAGGTGATGCCCTATACGGTCCCGCACGATGCCCGGGAGCCGCTCCAATTCGTGTTTTCAAACGGCGCTTATCGTTTGGGTGTCCTGACCGACGTAGGCACTTGCACGCCGCATATTCTCTCGATGCTGAGCGGCTGCGACGCTCTCGTGCTCGAGTGCAATCACGATCCGCAAATGCTCGCGCAAAGCCGGTACCCGCAATCGCTGAAGGCGCGCATCGGCGGAAACCACGGACACCTAAGCAATGAGGCGGCCGCGGGCATTTTGGCCGCGATCGATCGTACGCGACTGAAGCACCTCGTGGCAGCTCATCTGAGTCAGCAGAACAATGCGCCCGATCTCGTGCGTGCGGCACTGGCAGCCGTGCTCGGCGCCGGTAGCGAAGGCGATGTGGTCATTGCGACGCAGGACGAGGGCTTCGGCTGGCTTGGTGCTGCAGCCTAGAGGAGTGGGGGAGGGGAAAAGGCGCGCCGTGACGATGTCTTGCTACGGGGCGCCCAAAACAAAAAAACCGGCCATGGGCCGGTTTTTTTGTTGCCTTGACGGCAATACGACTTACTGGCTTGCGCCCGAAGCCGGAGCAGCAGCCGAAGCGGCAGCAGCGGCCGAGCCAGCGTCCGAAGCAGCGGCCGAAGCGCTTGCAGCGGCGTCGCTTGCAGCAGCAGCCGAGCTAGCAGCAGCGCCTGCGTCCGAAGCGGCAGCAGCCGGAGCCGAAGCAGCAGCAGCGTCGCTAGCCGGCGCAGCAGCGTTTTGGTCGCTGCTCTTGTTGCACGCAGCCAGAGCCATAGCGGCCAACAGGGATGCAACGAGGAGGGATTTCTTCATGATCACGTCCTTTTATGGTTAAAGGTAAGCAACAG
>CBJMQH010000525.1:0-3790 GCA_966431825.1 uncultured Trinickia sp. | reverse complement strand
GTGATGCGCAAACGGCCGGGCATGAGCCGCACGTAAAAAACCGGAACCCGTCGCGCTGCAACGGAGTTCCGGCTGGTCTGCATCGGGCGATTAGCCGAGCAGGTGCTGAACGCCGTCGCGCTCTTCGAGCAGCTCGTTCAGCGTGTTGTCCATCTTCTCGCGCGAGAACGCGTCGATTGCGAGGCCTTCGACACGCTTGTACTCGCCGTTTTCGCACGTCACGGGCACGCCGTAGACGATGTCTTCGGGAATGCCGTACGAGCCGTCCGACGGAATGCCCATCGTGACCCACTTGCCGTTCGTGCCGAGCACCCAGTCGCGGACGTGGTCGATTGCCGCATTGGCAGCCGATGCGGCCGACGACAGGCCGCGTGCCTCGATGATCGCCGCGCCGCGCTTGCCGACGGTCGGGATGAACGTGTTACGGTTCCATTCGTCGTCGTTGATGAGCTGCGTGAGCGATTGGCCGTCGACCGTGGCGAAACGGAAGTCGGGGTACATCGTCGGCGAGTGGTTGCCCCACACGGCGAGCTTTTCGATCGAAGCAACGGGCTTGCCCGACTTCGACGCCAATTGCGACAGCGCGCGGTTGTGGTCCAGGCGCAGCATCGCCGTGAAGTTTTCCTTCGGCAGATCCGGCGCCGACTTCATGGCGATATAGGCGTTCGTGTTGGCCGGGTTGCCGACCACGAGCACCTTGACGTCGCGGCTGGCCACTTCATTCAGGGCGCGGCCCTGAACCGTGAAGATCTCGGCATTGGCCGACAGCAGATCCTTGCGCTCCATCCCCTTCGAGCGCGGACGTGCGCCGACGAGCAGGGCCACGTCGGCGTCCTTGAAGGCCACCTTCGGGTCGTCCGTCACGACCACGCCTGCCAGCAGCGGGAATGCGCAGTCTTCGAGCTCCATCACGACGCCCTTGACGGCGGCTTGAGCTTGCGGGAGGTCGAGCAGTTGCAGGATGACGGGCTGGTCCTTGCCGAGCAGATCGCCGTTGGCGATGCGAAACAGCAGCGAGTAACCGATTTGACCTGCGGCGCCGGTGACGGCAACGCGCTTTGCGGACTTAGCCATTGAGAACTCTCCTGGGACGATGCGTTGGTGCGTTTTGATGCGTCTACGCTTTGGGAAAAACGCCATTTTAGGCGCGTTACGCGAAGCGTGTTAGGAAGCGTATAGGTCTGGACCCGAATTCGCGACGCAGTGTAGGAGCGCGGGTACGCAAAGTCAACCTTATCTTATGTCTTATATAAGACAGATGAATTTTGGGCTGGACCCTGGACGGATCGGGCGGCTTTATGTTGAAATGCGCGGATGAATGAGAACCAGGCGAGTGTGGCGAATACGGACGGCCAGCCCGGCGAGGGCGCGGCCGCGAGCGCGGGCTCGCCTACGTTCAGTCCACTATACAAGCAGATCAAGGCGCTCATCACGCAGAGCCTTGAAGCCGGCGAATGGAAGCCCGGCGAGATCATCCCGAGCGAAGTCGAGCTCGCTGCACGTTACAAGGTGAGCCAGGGCACGGTGCGCAAGGCCATCGACGAGCTGGCAGCCGACAATCTGCTCGTGCGCCGCCAGGGTAAAGGCACGTTCGTTGCGACGCACAACGAAGAGCGCGCACAGTTTCGCTTCCTGCGCCTGCTCGCGGACGACGGCGTCGAGCATCCGCACGTCAGCAAGCTCATCGAATGCCGGCGTCAGCGGGCGCCGGCCGAGATCGCGCGCCAGTTGGACCTGAAGCCGGCCGATCCCGTCGTGTTGATCAAACGGCTGCTCGAGTTCGACGGCACAACCACCGTGTTCGACGAAATCTGGTTGCCGGGGAACGTGTTTCGCGGCCTGACGGTGGAGCGGCTCAGCGAGTACAAGGGTCCCCTGTACGCCATGTTCGAAGCGGAGTTCGGTACGCGCATGATCCGTGCGTCCGAGAAGATCCGTGCGGTGGCGGCGGAACCTGCCGTGGCCGAACTGCTTGCCGTGCCGGCGGGTTTTCCATTGCTTTCGGTCGAGCGCGTGTCCTATACCTATGGCGATCGCCCTGTCGAAGTACGTCGCGGTTGGTATGTCACAACCGGCTACTACTATCAGAACGACCTGAGCTGACGTGTAAGCTAAATGTCGGCGAAGCGCGCTTGCGGAGCGATCATTGCGCAAAACGCAACGCTCTTGCCTGGACGCTCGCTGCGCCGCGGCATGAAAAGGCGCTAAAATCGCGGGTTAGTGTGACTACAAGTAGGGGTCTAGCATGACAGAAGCCGTAAAAAAACAGAGGCCGGAATTCCGGAACATCGGGATAGGCGATATCACGATGACCTATCGCCTGCCGCTCGCGGGGAAGATCTCGATCCTGCACCGCGTGAGTGGGCTGGGACTATTCGTTTTCCTACCGTTTCTGCTCTATCTGTTCGATCAGAGCCTTACCTCCGAGATCAGCTTCGAGCTCTTCAAGGACTTCCTCTCCAACATCGTCGTCAAGGTGATCGTGCTCGGTCTGTCCTGGGCATTCCTCTTTCACTTCTGCGCCGGCGTTCGTCACCTCGTGATGGATACGCATGCTGCTGTCAGCAAGGAAGGCGGCCGCCAGACCTCGATCGTCGTCCTCGTCGTCTCGTCGCTGCTGACGATCGCAGTCGCCCTCAAACTGTTCGGAGCGTTCTAACAACATGGCAGCCAATAACCGAATCGGCCCGAAGCGCCTTGTCGTCGGAGCGCACTACGGCCTGCGCGACTGGCTCGCCCAGCGCCTGACCGCCTGCATCATGGCGATCTACACCGTCATCCTGCTCGTCTGGTTCTTCGGCGCGCACGACTTCTCCTATGAAGGCTGGGCATCGATCTTCGCCACGCAATGGATGAAGCTCGCCACCTTCGTCACGCTGCTCTCGCTCTTCTATCACGCGTGGGTCGGTGTGCGCGACATTTGGATGGACTACATCAAGCCCGTCGGCATCCGATTGTTCCTGCAAGCGCTGACGATCGTCTGGCTGCTCGCGTGTGCGGGCTACGCTGCGCAGATTCTCTGGAGAGTGTAAAAGAATGGTTGCAATCAAGAATTCTCTGCCGCGTCGCCGCTTCGACGTGGTGATCGTCGGCGCGGGCGGCTCGGGCATGCGAGCTTCGCTGCAACTCGCCCGTGCGGGCCTCTCCGTCTGCGTGCTGTCGAAGGTCTTCCCCACGCGTTCGCACACCGTTGCTGCCCAGGGCGGCATCGGCGCTTCGCTCGGCAACATGAGCGAAGACAACTGGCATTACCACTTCTACGACACGATCAAGGGCTCCGACTGGCTCGGCGACCAGGACGCGATCGAATTCATGTGCCGCGAGGCGCCGAATGCCGTCTACGAGCTCGAGCACTTCGGCATGCCGTTCGACCGCAATGCGGACGGCACGATCTATCAGCGCCCGTTCGGCGGCCACACGGCCAACTACGGCGAGAAGCCCGTCCAGCGCGCCTGCGCGGCTGCAGACCGGACGGGTCACGCGCTGCTGCACACGCTTTATCAGCAGAACGTCGCGGCGAAGACGCAGTTCTTCGTCGAATGGATGGCGCTCGACCTGATCCGCGATGCCGACGGCGATGTCCTCGGCGTGACGGCGCTCGAAATGGAAACGGGCGAGGTCTACATCCTCGAAGGCAAGTGCACGCTGTTCGCAACGGGCGGCGCGGGGCGGATCTTCGCGGCGTCGACGAACGCGTTCATCAACACGGGCGACGGGCTCGGCATGGCTGCCCGTTCGGGCATCGCGCTGCAGGACATGGAGTTCTGGCAGTTCCACCCGACCGGCGTGG
>CBJMQH010000524.1:0-3791 GCA_966431825.1 uncultured Trinickia sp. | reverse complement strand
GTGCGACGCTCGATGCGCTCGAACGAACCCTGCGCCCGCTCGGACGCGAGCCCCATTCGGTCATCGGTTCGTCGTGTATCGGCGCGTCGGTGATCGGCGGCGTCTGCAACAATTCGGGCGGTGCGCTCGTGCGACGCGGGCCGGCCTATACGCAACTGAGCCTATACGCACAGGTCGATACACACGGCGTGCTGCGGCTCGTCAATCATCTGGGCGTGCGGCTCGGCGATGCGGCCGAAACAATCCTCGCGCGGCTCGACGCGCGCGAGTTACCGGAAGACGCGATTCGATACGACGCACGTCTCGCCTCCGATCGGCACTACGCCGCTCACGTGCGGGAAATCGATGCCGACACGCCGGCCCGCTACAACGCGGATCCGGCCCGGCTCTATGAAGCCTCGGGATCGGCCGGCAAGGTGATGGTGTTCGCGGTGCGGCTCGATACGTTTCCGATCGAACACGGTGCGAAGGTGTTCTACATCGGGACGAACGCAACGGCCGAGTTGACCGCATTGCGCAGGGGTATTCTGGGTTCGCTCGACGCGCTGCCGATCGCGGGCGAGTACATGCACCGCGATGCGTTCGACATCGCCGCCCGCTACGGCAAAGATACGTTCCTCATGATCGATCGCTTCGGCACCGCGCGGCTCAGTGCTTTCTTCCGCGCGAAGAGCCGCTGCGACGCGTGGCTCGGCCGGTTGCCCTTCGTGCCGGCCCATCTGAGCGACCGCGTGCTGCAGACCGTCGCGCGTTTGTTCGGGCCTCACCTGCCGGCCCGAATCGTCGACTACCGGCAACGCTTCGAACATCATCTGATGTTGAAGGTATCGGCCGAAGCGGCTCAAGCAATGCGCAGCTATCTCGCCGCGTTCTTCGGCGCAGCCACCGGGGACTGGTTCGAATGCACCGACAAGGAAGGCGCGAAGGCGTTCCTGCACCGGTTCGCGGCCGCCGGTGCCGCGGTGCGCTATCGCAACGTTCACGCACGGGACGTGGAGGACATCGTCGCGCTCGATGTCGCACTACGGCGTAACGACCGTGACTGGTTCGAGACGTTGCCGCCCGAGATCGAGTGCGCGGTGGCGATCAAGCTCTACTACGGGCACTTCTTCTGCCACGTATTCCATCAGGACTACATCGTGCGCAAGGGGACGGACTGCGTGGCGCTCGAGCATGCGATGTGGGCGCTGCTCGATCGGCGCGGTGCGCAATACCCGGCCGAGCACAACGTCGGGCATCTTTATCGGGCGGCGCCCGCGCTGCGTGCGTTCTACGAAGCACTGGATCCTTGCAATTGCCTGAACGCCGGTATCGGGCAGACATCGAAATTCAAGCATTATCGCGACGCGGGCTGATTGATCCCGCGGCGCATGGCGCGTGAGGGCAAGCGAGGCCGCAACGTTTTGCGGCCCGGATGTTACTCACCGCTATCGATCAGGAAAGCAGAGGATCGTTCTGTCCCAAACTTTGGGAAACCGCGCTCGAATGCATGACCCGCCCGCGCAGAGATGATATGTTGGGTCGCTCCGATTTCGTTCTTGATTCACCGATGCCATGGCTCAGATAGACGTCATTCTGTGTCCGACGACTGTGGTGAGCTATGCACAGGCCATGGCCGCCGGGCGCGACGCGACGTTGCGTACCCTCGTTTGCACGGATCCTATTCCGTTCGACGACGCGAGCGCACAGGTCGAGCGCGCGCGCTCGCTTGCCGATCAGAACGCGCTTGCCGCCGCGCTGTTGCGGCTCGCGGCAGCGCATCTTCAACGCGGCGATTGCATGGCCGGAGACGATTGTGCAGTCGAAGCGCAACGGCGGTTCGAAGCACAGGGCCATGCGCTCGGCGCGGCATGTGCGCTCTACTATCGCGGCCTGTTGCACGAGCATGTCTGCAACGTGCAGAGCGCGGCCTCGTTCATGAACGAGGCGTTCTCGCTGTTTATCGATGTCGCCGCGCGGCCGTGCGCGGCTGTCGTCCTCAATCAGATCGGCATCTCGCAGGTTTCGCGCGGCGAATACGAGGCGGGTATCGACACGCTCGACCGCGCGATCGACGTGTTGCTCGATGCGCCCGTGGCGGGGCTCTTGCCGATCGTTCGCAGCAACTGGATCTGGGCCCACCTCGGCGTGGCGCGGCAAGCGGCGCGCGAAGACGATGTCGATGCGGCCGCGGCGCATGCGGCGGTCGCGCTCGCATATGTGAGCGACATCACGCGCGAGTCGGCGGACGAGGTCGAGCTCGCGTTTTTCGCGCTGCGGCTGCATACGGCCGGCGAGGCGTGCCTTGCTGCCGGCCGTTTTGGCGAGGCGCAGCGGCTTGCCGTGCGGGCGAAGAAGCTCGCGGAGCGCGCGCGTTGGCCGGTCCCGATCGCGCATGCGCAAGACCTGCTGGCGGAAATTGCGTTCGCCGAGCGCCGCTTTGCCTCTGCGCGCGAGATATGGGAGCAGGCGGCGAAGGCATTCGGCGAACAGGGCCTGCACGACAGCCGGTGCGAGGTCGTCGCCAAAATCGCCGAGGCGGCCGAGGCGAGCGGCGACGCCGTAGAAGCGCTCGCGCAATATCGCGTGCTCGCGCACCTCGAAACGGAGCTGAACCGCGGGCGTGCCGCGTTGCGCACGCAACTGCTCGCGCGCGAACTCGAGCGCGAACGTCACGCGCTGGGGCAGCGCCGGCAGGCCGCCGACGCCGGACGGCTCGCCACCCTCGGCCGCGCTGCTGCGGGCATCAATCACGAGTTCAAGAACCCGCTCGCTGCGTTGCGGCTTGCTATCGAGAACAGCATCGAGGTGGTGCAGCTCGGGAGAATGGATATGTTGGCGGACGACATCGCCCATATCGAGCGGGTGGCGAGGCGCCTCGGGCAGTTGACGCTGCAATTCGACGCGTTCTCCCAGCGCGTGCCGCCGGGCCTCGAACGCGTGAGTCTGCGACTGGCCGTGGAAGAGGCCGTGGCCATGGTGACGCACCGCCTCGTGCAGGCCGGCCATGCGATCCGCTGCGAAGCGCTCGACATGGCCGCATGGGCGCACCCGGCGAGCCTCGTGGCCGTACTCGTGAATCTGCTCGGCAATGCGATCGACGCGACGGCGGCATGTACCGACCGTGTGATCACCGTGACTGCCGAGCCCATCTCGAAGACGCACGTCGAGCTCGTCGTCAGGGACCGCGGCCCGGGTTTCACGCCCGAGGTTCAGCGCAATCTGTTCGAAGCGTTCGTCACGACGAAGCCGGCCGGTGTGGGCCTCGGTCTCGGGCTCGCCCTGTCGCGCGATATGGTCGCGCAGATGAATGGTCACCTCAGTGCGCGCAATCATCCGAGCGGGGGCGCCGAACTGCGCATCGGGTTGCGGCTCGCTTAAGTGTGGATGGAATGAGAAGGCGATGAGAAGTACTGCAAAGTATTGGGAACACGTCGGTCCCATGAAACGGGGCGCTGCGGCGGAACCCGCCAGACACGGGATAAACGACGTGCACGAACTGAATGGCGGTAGAGGTAGCGGTAGAGCGGGCGCGACTCCGGCGGATCTCGCGCACGAGCTGCGGGTCACGCTGGCCCTGCTCGAGGAGGCGCAACGCACCGATCTGGGCCGCGCAGCGGCGCTCGCCAAGCGTGTGGTGGATCTCGGGCAGCGCTGCGCCGATCCGCGTCTTCTCGCCGACGCGCTCGCAGCCGCCGCACATGTGTTCGCCAGTCGCGACGAGGTTTACCTCTGCTACCCGTTGGCGGCGGAAGCGCAGCAGCTGTTCGAATCGCAGGGGCGCGCCGTCGAAGCGGGGCGCATGCTGAACT
>CBJMQH010000523.1:0-3797 GCA_966431825.1 uncultured Trinickia sp. | reverse complement strand
CAAGCCCCCGGCCTGCGCCAGTGTGATCTCGCGTTGGGCCTTCAGCTCGGCGGTCGGCGGCTGCGTCGCATCGGCGGACTGGGCATTACCGGTTTGCGTCTTCGCGCGCAGGACCAGTAGCGGCGTCTTGCCGGCCTGCACCATCCCGCTCGCGCGCTCGAGCACGTCGAACGAATCGGAGTTGGCGATCGCGACGACGGAGACGAGGCTAGGCGCGTTGCGCGCCACGTAGTCCTGATCGAATTCAATCAGCGCCTCGCCCGCCCGTACTTGAGCGCCCTGCGTCGTCAACGCGGTGAAACCTTGCCCGCCAAGCTCGACCGTATCGATCCCGATATGCAGCAGGATCTCGACGCCTGTGGGCGTCTCGAGCGTCACCGCATGCCCGGTGCGCGCAAGATGCGTGACGACGCCGTCGCACGGTGCGACCAACTGGCCCGCGAGCGGATCGATGCCGATCCCGTCGCCGAACATGGCGCCGGCGAACACAGGATCGGGCACTTGCGCAAGCGGCACGGCCGGTCCCGTCAGCGGGGCAAGCAAGACGATTCTGTCTTGGGACTGGCTCTTCAATCTGGACTCCTCAGCACGTTCCATCAGGATCTCTCGCTCAATGGGTTTCGGTGATCTTGTTCAGGTAGCGCGGAGCATCGGGGTCGCGCCCGCGCGCGGCCGCCAGCTCGGCGGCCATGACGTAAAACGACTGGATGGCGGCGATCGGATCGAGCGCCGCGTGCCGGCTCGTTGCGAGCGGCAACGCTGCCTGGCCGAGCCCCGGCGTGCCCGCAGGCGCGGCGAGCAGCACACGTGCGCCGCGCTCGCGCATGTCCGCTGCGAGCTTGATGAGACCGGCCTGCTCGGGGCCCGGCGGCGCGAACACGAACAGCGGATAGTCTCGATCGATGAGTTCCATCGGCCCGTGGCGTACCTCGGCGCTCGAAAAGGCCTCCGCCTGGATGCCCGAGGTTTCCTTGAGCTTCAGCGCCGCCTCCTGAGCGATCGCGAGACCGAGCCCGCGGCCGATGACGAACATCCGCTCGACGTCGCGCAGCGTCGCGACGGCTTCCGACCAATCGAGCGCCGCGGCTTCGCGCAGCGTGTCGGGCAGCGCGCGCAGCGCATCCACGAGCAGCGGATCGCGCTGCCAGTAGGCGACGAGCTGAGCCGACATCGACAGCATCGCGATGTAGCTCTTCGTCGCGGCAACCGAGCGCTCGGGGCCCGCAAGCAGCGGCAACTCCCATTCGCACGCGCGCGCGAGATTCGAGCGGGGCGCGTTGACCAACGCAACCGTCAACGCGCCGGCGCCGCGCAGGGCCTTCATCGTTTCCACGAGATCGGGGCTGCGACCGGACTGAGAGAACGCAATCGCCAGTTGGTCGGCGACACGCAATGGAGCGGCTTGCAGCGTCGCGATCGACATCGGCAGCGACGCGACGGGCACCCCGAGCCGACTCATCGCCAGACTCGCAAAGTAGCTGGCCGCGTGGTCCGAGCTGCCGCGTGCGACCGTCAGTGCGACGTGCCGCGGCTGTGCCGCGAGCACCGCCGCGAGCGCTTCGACACGCGTGCTGTCTGCGCATTGGGCGGCCACGACATCGCAGGCGGCGAGCGCCTCGTCAAGCATATTCGACAATCTCTTCCCCTTCGACGTAAGTGGCGGTGAGCGTGAGATCGCGCTCGAACACGACGATGTCGGCCCAGGCGCCGCGCGCGAGCCGGCCGCGATCTGCAACGCCCAGATAGTCGGCCGCATAGCGCGACATGCGGTTCGACACATCGGCAAGCGGCAACCCGAGCGAGACGAGATTGCGCAGGGCCTCGTCCATCGTCAGCGTGCTCCCCGCAAGCGTGCCGTCGGCAAGGCGTACGCCCCCGAGGCACTTCGTGACGTGCTGGCTGCCCAATCGGTACTCGCCGTCGGGCATACCGGTAGCCGAGGTGCTGTCGGTCACGACGTAAAGACGCGGGATCGCGCGCAGCGCTGCACGAATCGCACCGGGATGCACGTGCAGCAGATCGGGAATGATCTCGGCGTACTCGGCATGCGCGAAGGCCGCGCCGACGAGCCCCGGGTTACGGTGATGCATCGGCGACATCGCATTGAACAGGTGTGTGAACCCGCATGCGCCGTGCTTGAGCGCGCTGACGGCGTCGTCGTAGGTGGCGAGCGAGTGGCCGAGCTGCACGCGCACACCGCGTGCAGCCATTTCGGCGATGATGTCGATGTGACCCGCAATTTCGGGCGCCAGCGTCACCACGCGGATCGGTGCGATCGACAGGTACTTGAGCACTTCGTCGAGCGCGGCCGACACCGCGGCATCGGGCTGGGCGCCGAGCTTGCCCGGATTGATGTAGGGCCCCTCCAGATGGACGCCCAGCACGCGCGCGCCGCCCGGCGTGCGATTGCGGGCGGCACCGCCGAGTTCGGCAACGACTTGCATCAACTCGTCGCGCGGCGCCGTCATCGTCGTGGCAAGGAGGCTCGTCGTGCCGTGGCGTGCATGCGTGCGCGAGATGACCTCGATCGCGGCACCGCCCTCCATGACGTCGGCCCCGCCGCCGCCGTGCACGTGGAGGTCAATGAAGCCGGGAAGAATGTACGGCGCATCGTTCGCGGCCGGGTCGACCGGTGCACCGTCGATAACCGTGATCCGGCCGCTCTCGTGATGCAGCGAGCCATGGATCCAGCCGTCAGGCGTCAGGATATTTCCGTTGAGCATGAGTATTCGTCTAAGAAGTGATGCGCGGCAACAGCGCCGCTGCGCCAGGCTGTGCAAAAGAACCTGTGCCCCAGGTCGTCGGCTGGCCGTGGCCGCCCGCCAGGGGGGCGGTCGAATTGGAGCCCATTATATAACCAGCTTAGTACCAGTCAATTAGCATCTCAAAAATCGACCGAGCCGTCAAAATCCGTTCTGAATCAGTGAGTTGGCAATTCATTCAGCGGCCTCGTGGCCGCGCACCGGTCGTCAGGATTTACCCGCATAAGGGAACCAGCGGGCGCACCGCATGCGCGGGCGGCGCACCCGTTTTGTGCGTGTACCGCAAAATAGCGTCCCGCGCGAGCTTGGAGGGACCGGTGGCCACGTTGTTCTGCCCCGCGTCTCTCCCATATAGTTCAGCCTTATCGAATACGGCGGTTATTCCGGAGAACTGATTCGTTGACCGACCCCACCCTGCTGCGGCGAGCCGAAGCCGTACGGCGCTTCAACCGCTTTTATACGCAGCACATTGGCGTGCTGCACGAACGGCTGCAAAAAAGCCCGTTCTCGCTGACCGAGGTGCGCGTGCTGCGCGAACTGGCGCTCGGAACCGTGTCCACCGCTACCGATCTTGCGCGCGTGTTGGGACTCGACACCGGTTATCTGAGCAGGCTGCTCACGAGCTTCGAGCGAAGACAGCTGATCACGCGCCGGCAGTCCGAAATCGATGCGCGGCAGTCGCTGCTGGAGATGACGGGCGCGGGGCAAGCCGCCTATGCACCGCTCGAAGTTGCGGCGATCGATGAAGTCTGTACCGTCCTCGGACGCCTCAGCGAAGCCGGCCAGCAGTTATTGATCGAGGCCATGCATGTCATCGAGCGGCTGTTGACCGAAGATGGCGCGCAGGCCGGCTTCGCGCTGCGTGCGCCGCGTGCGGGCGACTACGGCTGGCTCATGCATCGGCAGTCGATCTTGTTCGCCAATGCCTATGGTGCCGACACTGCGTTCGAGGCGTTCGTCGCGCAGGAGATCGGGGAACTCGCATGCGAGCTGGACCGTGAACGGGCGATGTGCTGGATCGCAGAACAGAGCCAA
>CBJMQH010000522.1:0-3806 GCA_966431825.1 uncultured Trinickia sp. | reverse complement strand
TGTGTCCCACCCCCACCCCGCGAGCCGGCCTTTTACGGCGCTTCGTCCGGCGAGCGGCGCGGCTGCCGCGGCGCATGCACTCGTCGTGGCGCTTGCGCCGCGCGAGGAGACGGCCGGCGCGCACATGACGATCGCTCCTGCTGTGCCGCCGGCGCCCGGGTCGCGCTACGTCGTCTGGGTCAACGGCACCGTGGTCGCGGATGTCGCTGCCACCGGCGCGCAGCAGACACTCGGGATTTCGCCCGGCGCATTCGCGCCCGGGACCAATTCGATTCAGCTTGCCCTCGCGCCGACCGGAGCACCGGTCACGGCGGCGCTCGCGCTCGCCCAGCGCGCACCGGTCGACGATGCGCGTTCGTCGCTTTCCCTCGACTTCGCAGGGCTGCGTCCCAATACGGCGCCAACGCTTGCGCAGCTTCCGCTGGCCTTCGATGCGCGCGCATGGCTGCCCCACACGATCGCCGTCGACCTGGGCAGCGACACGGTGACGGCCGAACAGCTGCGCGCCGCGGCGCTCGCCGTGGAAGGTGTCGCGGCGCGCATGCGGCAGGTCGATATCGCGGTGACTTACCGAAGCGAAACGACCGTCGAGCCGTGGGGCCGCGATCCGGAATCGTGGAACGTCCCGGCAGAAGATGTTGCCGCTGGCGATATGCTGCTCGTGGGCACACGCGCAACGCTTGCGCGCGCCCTTCCTGCTTCGGTCGAGCATGCCATCACCGGTCCCTTTCTCGGCATTTATCCCATGAACGGCGGGAAATCGGTCGCGGTCGTGGTCTCGGGCGAGACCGATGCCGATTGCGTGCGTGCCGCACAGGCATTCGCAGACCCGTCTGCCGCGTTGCCGGCCAGTGCTGCGATGGTGATCGCGCGCAGTGCGGCTGGGCGCGCGCCGGACACGCGCTTCGCGATGACGCTCGCCGAGGCGGACCCGGCACTCGTTCGTGCAGCCCTGCGTTTCGCCGCCGTGCGCGTGCGCGCAACCGGTGCGATCGCAGACGGCCCGGTTGGGTTTTCGAGCGACCCGTCGGGTGCCGATGTTTTCTTCGGAAAAGATTCGGCGCTTTCGGCACGCGTGCGCCGCCATTTGCCCGTTTATCCGCCGCTGCAGCCGGGGCAAGCCGTGTCGGTGCCGGGGCAGGGCAAGGGGCTGTCCTCCGTCGCGATCGTCGGTGTGCGCAACGACGCCGTCGCCCGCGCCGTCGAGATGTTGCGCCAACCGGGCGCATGGTCGCTTTTCATGCAGCACGCGACGTTGTTCGATACCCGCGCTGGCACAATGACGCCGCTCGCTGTCGCGACGCGTTCGCCGTTAGCGCAGGTGCGCCTCTTTCTGGCCGATCCGGTCGCGTTCTGGTCGGTGCTGGCCGCTTTGCTGCTGGCCAGCTTCGTCTTCGTCAATCTGGCGTTGAAACTGCAAGTGGCGCATCGCCTCGATGCCGCAGGCAGACAGCCCATGGATCGCATGCCGAACAAAAAAACGACATGAAGCACGCGCTCGCCACTACCGCAGCCGGGGCCATGATCGCCTGGCACAGTGTCGTCGGTGCCGCTCAAAGCAACGCGCCGGTCCCCTCGCAAGCGGGACAACGTTCGGGTGGGGACAGCCCGGGCGCGGCGGCGCAAAACGGATGGGGCAATGCCCCGGCCGCGGGTAATGGGCTCCGACTCGCCGAGCCGGCTGCGCAAGCACCTGCGGCAACGCCGCCTGATGCGCAGAGGCATCGGACCGCGCCCAAGCCTCGCGCGAAAGCAGCTGTCGTGAGAAAACCGCCCGAAGCGACGGGCTGCACGCGCTTGCCGGTGCAGTGGAGCCGCGCGCGGCAGCTTGCTGAGGACGGGCAGGCCGACGCGGCCTATTCGGTTTACGTGGCGCTGCTGCACAGCTGTTCCGATGCCGGCGAGCGAGAGGGTACGGCATGGAAGGCCGCGCAGGCGCTGCCCCCCGACTACGTGAAGCGCCTTCTGGCGGACCCGGCTTTCGAGGCGCCGGCGCTGCGGCACGCGCGCACCGGTATCGCGCTACAGCAGATGTACGCGCAAAACGCGGCCGGCCGCTATGACAGTGCCCTCGACTATTCGCGTTCCTTGCGCGCCGATCCGTCGGTCAAGCTCGACGCGTCTGCGCTCGAACTGTCCGGCTGGCTCGAATTGCAGGCGCATGACGACAAAGCGGCCGAGGGTCTCTTTCGCGACGCCATCAGCACTGCGAAAGACCCGGAGTCGGCGCGCCAAGGCCTCGCACTCTCGCTCATGCACGAGGAGCGCCTGGACGAGGCGATGGCCGAATCGCGTCAGTTGACGGCGCCGGCCGGGCGGCGGCTCGATGCGCAGATCGCGCTCGCCCGCGCCAAAGCATCGGGCAATCCCGCCGACGTCGATGCGGCCATGACGCTCATCGACAAGACCGGGGGCGCAAGCGACGCGGCGACACGTGCGATGATCGGCTGGGCGCTGCTGTCGAGCAAACGCGCCGCACGCGCGGAGGACATCTTCCGCACGCTCCATCGCGAGGCACCCGATAACGCGGAGTATGCGCAAGGCCTTGCGTATGCCTCGGCCGCCGCGCAGGACTACCCCACACTCGATACGCTCGCGGCGGAAAACCGCCCGGGTACGCCTGAGATCGTGCGCGAGATGCTGGCCGAGCACGCCGCGCGCCGCGCGCTGTATGACCGGGCGAACGCGATTGCCGGGCACCCGGCCGAGGGCCATGAGGCGGCGCTGCAAGCGCTCGTGACAATGGACCGCAAATCCGGCACGGCCGGGCAGGACAAGTTGACGGTCTGGACCATCCCGCAGCTCTACGCGACGCTGCTGCCGACTCCCACGCTCTCGGTGCGCATCGACGCCGCATTGCTGCGATTGGATAACGAGGTCCGCCATGCCTGGGGGAAGGAACTGGGCCTGTCGGCACGCAGCGATTGGCACGACGGCGAACTCGCCGGCGGCGCAACCGTCGAGCTGCCGGGCCGAGGCCCGGCGCGTTTGCTCGGCAGGCTTCAGTACCAGCGGTATGGCGAAAACGAAGCGTCCTTCGTCCGGTTCACGGCCACACGCGAGAGCCGCCTCGATTCGCTGCGCGCTTACGAAGGCGCACCGGGAGGACCCGGACCGGCCATTTCGTCATCGCTCGGGCTAACGGCCGGCACCCCGCTCGGGGGCACCGCCTGGCACCTCGCCGGCACGCTCGCCGGTGGCGTCGTGGCGGCAACCGGCACCGCGTTCAATCCGTTCTATGCGGCGAGCGTCGGGCTCACACGCGATTTCTCGCTGCGAGGCTGGAGCTGGCTCAATGCCGGTCCCGAATTGCGATTCGGCTCGTATCGCTACGATGCCAACCGCTTCGACGGTCCCTATGCGGGCTACTGGAGCCCGAAATCGAATCGCGAGGCGGGGGTGGTCTTCAATGCGCAAACGGCGGAAGGCGCCGGCTTCTTGTTCAAGACCTCGGGCCGGGTAGGGTATGCGACGCGCGAGCTGGTCACGGGCCGGGCATCGGGCGCGTTCGGGGAAGACACCGCGACGCTTGCGGCGCTCGTCTCGCCGAATGTGATCGTGGGGGCAGGCGTAGGCTATCGCGCTTCGCCCGGTTACCACGACATGAGCGTGTTTGCCTGGGTGAAGCTGCCCCTCGAGGCGCGCGGCCATCTGCGTGCCGCGGATCTGGTGACGCCGCGCGGCTTTTGATCGCATGCGCCGCCCCGGACGTCTATGGCGCATCGCACAACGGCAGATGGTTGACTTTGCGATGCCGCTCCTCGAATATTCGATCCGCAACCGGTTGCGCGCCAAATTTCGCTAAT
>CBJMQH010000521.1:0-3849 GCA_966431825.1 uncultured Trinickia sp. | reverse complement strand
ATCATCGGCGGCGGGACGGCATGCATCGCGGTCGCCGCCAGCCTGCTGCGGCGCGCGCGCGATCTGAACATCGCCATCGTCGAACCACGCGACACCCACGACTATCAGCCGGCATGGACGCTCGTCGGCGGCGGCGCCTACGACGTGCGCAAGACACGCCGCCCGATGGCGAGCGTCATACCGCGTGGCGCGACCTGGATCCGCGACGCGGTCGAGCGCGTCGACGCCGACGCGAATCGGATCGTGCTCGCGAACGGCGACACCGTGCAATACCGCGATCTCGTGGTTGCGCCCGGTTTGCGGCTCGCCTGGGAGCGCATCGACGGGCTCGAAGCCGCGCTCGGCCAGCACGGTGTCACCTCGAACTATCGCTACGATCTCGCGCCGTACACTTGGTCGCTCGTGCAATCGATGCGCGGCGGCACCGCGCTCTTCACGCAGCCGGCCATGCCGATCAAATGCGCGGGCGCCCCGCAAAAGGCCATGTACCTCGCCTGCGATCATTGGCGCCGTGCAGGCGCGCTCGATCGCATCAACGTGGAGTTCAATCTGGCAGGCGCGGCACTGTTCGGCGTCGCCGCATTTGTGCCGCCGCTCATGGCCTACGTCGAGCGCTATCGCGCCAAGCTCGCGTTCACCTCGAATCTCGTCGCGATCGACGGGCCGCGCAAAGAGGCCTACTTCGACGTCACCGACGCATCCGGGCAGACCACACGCGTCACGAAGCGCTTCGACATGATCCACGTCGTACCGCCGCAAGTGCCGCCCGATTTCATTCGCGCGAGCGCGCTCGGCGATACGGCCGGGTGGTGCGAGGTCGATCACGCCACGCTCCGGCATCCGCGTTATCCGAACCTGTTCGCGCTTGGCGATGCCGCGTCCACGCCGAATGCGAAAACGGCCGCCGCGGCACGCAAGCAGGCCGTCATCGTCGCGTCGAACCTGCTCGCCGCGCGCGCGGGTCGGCCGATGCCGCGACGCTACGACGGGTATGGCTCCTGCCCGCTAACGGTCGAGAAAGGCAAGGTCGTGCTGGCCGAGTTCGGCTATGGCGGCCGGCTGCTGCCGACATTCCCGCTCGATCCGACGAAGCCGCGCAGGCTCGCCTGGTTCCTGAAGGCAACGGTGCTGCCCTGGTTCTACTGGAGCGGCATGCTCAAAGGTCGCGAGTGGTTCACCGATACGGCCGCCGCTTCGGAGAACGCATGAACGAAGCGACCTTGATTGCGGCTGCGCTCGGCTCGCTCGTCGGCGTCGTCCTCGCGCTGACCGGTGCCGGCGGCGGCATCGTCGCGGTGCCGCTCGTCGTCTTCGGACTCGGGCTCGATGTCGCAACCGCTGGCCCGATCGGGCTCATGGCGGTCGGACTGGCGGCAGGGCTCGGCGCAGTACTGGCGCTGCGCGAGGGGCGCGTACGCTATAAGGCGGCCTCGCTGATGGCAGCAACGGGCGCGCTCGCTTCGCCGCTCGGCCTCGCACTTGCGCGGCGCGTGCCGAACAAGCCGCTCATGCTCGTGTTCGCCGCCGTGCTCATCTACGTTGCCGTGCGCATGTTCTTTCAGCACCGGGCCACCGCGAGCGCGCACGCCGATGCACCGCCGCGACAACCCGCGTGCATGCTCGATGCCGAGAAAGGCAAACTGCGCTGGACCGCACCGTGCGCACGTGCCCTCACGCTGTCCGGCGCGGCCGCAGGCCTATTGTCAGGACTGCTCGGCGTTGGCGGCGGCTTCGTGATCGTGCCGGCGCTGAGGCGGATCTCCGATATCCCGATGGAAGGCATCGTTGCCACTTCGCTCGCCGTCATCACGCTCGTGTCGGCATCGGGCGTGATCGCTTCGGCTGCAAGCGGCCATCTGGCGTGGGCCGTCGCGCTTCCGTTCACAGCGGGCGCAGTGCTTGGCATGCTCGCCGGCCGACGCGCCGCACGCCGGCTGAGCGGCGCACGGATGCAGCAATCGTTCGCCGTCTTTGCCGCGCTGATCTCCGTCGGCATGGCCGCGAAAGCGTTGCAACTGATCTGACGCGCCCTCGTTGGTCGCGGCGTGCGTCGAGCCCCGCGCGAGTACGCGCGGGCGGCGACTAACGCGGCTCGATGTTCGCCTTCGCGTAAGACGGCCGATCGATGTCGACGACTTCCACAGACAGCTGCAGGTGAACGCCCGCCGCTGCATTGCAGTGCTCGCGCAACGCGGTCAGCAAGCTGTCGGACAACGCGCGCTTCACGTCCGCGCTGCGCCCGCTCAATATGGCGAGCTTGGCATGCACGAACGCGCGCGGTTCGTCGGCCACGCCGACGGCGAATGCGTCGAATTGCATTGCGCGGCTCTTGATGTCGCGTTCTTCGAATTGCCCCGAGGCCACCAGCGTTCGGTTCAGCGAAGCAAGCGTTGCGGCGGCGTCGAAACGATCGAGCGAACCGGCGTATTCGAGTGTGCAGTGAGGCATGACGGTTTGACCAGGTGCGAGAGACGGGTGAGCCGGGCGCCGCCCCATGCGAAACGCCCGAGGGACGATGGTAACCGCTTCACGCAGCATGCGCAGCGAAGCCCCACTGAGCGAAGGCCTACCGGGACGCGTTGCGCGCCTCGTCGTAGGCGCGCTTCATCCGCTTCGCGCCTTCGACGATATCGTCGACGCCCGGGGCCGCAAACGACAGACGCAGCGCATAAGCATCGGCGCGCTCGGCAAAGAAGGCCCTGCCCGGCACGAAGATCACCTTGTTGGCGATGGCGCGAGCGAGCAACGCCGCCGAGTCGGCACCCGGGACGCGCGCCCAGACGAACATGCCGCCTTCAGGCCGGTGGAATGCGATCGCATCGCCCATTTCGCGCGCCAATGCGTCGCACAGCGCATCGCACTTGGCGCCGTAACGCGCGGCGATGTGCGGCAAATGCCGCTCGAGCGCACCGCTTGTCAGATATTCGGCTGCGACGGCCTGCGTCCAGGGTACGCTGCACAAGTCGACCGTCTGCTTGGCGATCACACAGCGGCGGGTGATTTCCGCAGGCGCAACAGTCCAGCCCACGCGCAGCCCCGGTGCCACGATCTTCGACAGGCTGGCGAAATGCACGATCCAGTCGCGCGCGCCGTCGACTTCGTCCGAGAGCGCGAGCATCGACGGTACGCGTTCGCCCGCAAAGCGCAGGTCCGCGTAGGGATCGTCCTCGACGATCAGAAACTTGTAGCGTACGGCGAGCGTCAGCAGTGCCAACCGCCGCTCGCGCGTGAGCGTCGCGCCCGTCGGATTGGCGAACGTCGGTACCGTGTAGAGCAGCTTGGGCACCGGCAGCTCGCCCCTCGCAAGCCCCCGTTCGAGCGCCGCGACGTCGAGCCCGTCGCCGTCCACCGCGAGCGCCGTCACGCGCGCCTGCGCCAGGCGTAGCGCCTGCAGCGTGGCCGGATAGGCGGGCTGCTCGCAGAACACGGTGTCGCCCGGTGCGATCAACACGCGCAGCAGCAAGTCGAAGCCCTGCTGCGATCCCGACGTGACCATCAGCGTCTGCGCGTCGCAGCGCGCACCGCGCTCGGCCATCAGCGTAACCAGCGCGGCCTTGAGCTCGGGCAGCCCGTCCGTCGGACCGTACTGCAGACACCGCACAGGCGTTTCATAGGCACGCGCCTGCGCCTCGCGCAGCCCGTCGACGTCGAACAGGTCGCTCGCCGGATAGCCGCCCGCGAACGAGATCATGCCCGGTTCGCCCAGATACTTGAACAGCTCGCGTATCGGAGAGCCGGCCGGGTTTTCGAAGGGCTTCGTGAATGCGTACATGTCCGGTGTCCTACACGACGTTCTTCTCGACGATCGGCCGATCTTCGAGCACACGGGCCCAACTGAGCGACGACAGA
>CBJMQH010000520.1:0-3865 GCA_966431825.1 uncultured Trinickia sp. | reverse complement strand
TGCGCATCCGGTCCACCGTACGGCGCAACCGGTCGAGCATCGCCGCCGTCATGCGCGCCGCGGCAAGCACCACCACGTAGCACTCGATGGCCGAGCGTGCCTGCATCAATTCCGACGGACTGTCGCCGAGCGCGCCGACTGTGCCCGTATCGTCCACGCTGACGGCGCTTACATAGACGCCGGATCCCATTCGGATTTCCACCTGCCCGCCGATCTCCAGCGCGATCAACGCCTCGCGCAGCGAGGGGCGCGACACGCCCAGCTTCAACGCGAGCTCGCGCTCCGGTGGCAGGCGCTCGCCGGGCGGAAACTCCCCCTGACGAATCAAGGCGAGGATCTGCGTGGCGACGGATTGGTAAAGCCGCTTGGGTTCTGTCGATTTCATGGTGCGCGTGGAAGGAACGCTGCGAACAACTGCTCAGCTTGCGACGGAGTCTAGCATGGCAGCCTGTTTCGCCCGTCACAAGGGCATCTCAGCCCGTATCGGGGTTTTTCCTATTGGTAAGATGGCTGCGAATAAACGACTATTGGCTTGACCAAAGCGAAGATCTTGCCTTAAATCCACACCAATTGGACTGACCACGCGAAATGCCAGGTCGGCCGTATTCAGGAGACGTAATGACAGTGGCTCGCGGTCCATCCAGTCTCGCCGTTGCCGATCCGGGCGTTCGGGGCCGGGAGATCCTGCGTCTCGAGGGCATCGTGAAGCGATTTCCTGGCGTAGTCGCGCTCGATGGCATTCGGCTCGACCTGCGCGCGGGCGAGGTGCACGCGGTGTGCGGCGAGAACGGCGCCGGCAAATCGACGCTGATGAAAATCATCAGTGGTCAGTATGCGCCCGACGAAGGCACGATTCGGTATCGCGACGAGGCCGTGCGTTTTGCTTCGACGTCCGAAGCACAGGCCGCGGGGATCGCGATCATCCATCAGGAACTCAATCTCGTTCCGCATCTGAGCGTAGCCGAAAACCTCTATCTCGCACGCGAACCGAAGCGCGGGCCGTTCGTCGATACGCGCAAGCTCAACGCCGACGCCGAGCGGTGCCTGCAGCGCATCGGCCTTGACGTCGCGCCGAAGACGCTTGTCGGTACGCTGTCGATCGCGCAACAGCAGATGGTCGAAATCGCGAAGGCGCTCTCGTTCGATTCGAACGTGTTGATCATGGACGAGCCGACCTCGTCCCTGACCGAATCGGAAACGGTCCAACTCTTTCGCATCATTCAGGAACTGCGTGCAGCGGGTGTCGCCATCCTTTACATCTCGCACCGGCTCGACGAGATGGCGCAGATCGTGGACCATGTGACGATCCTGCGCGACGGCCGCCATATCTCCACGGACGATTTCTCGGCCTTGACGGTGAACGACATTGTCGCGCGCATGGTCGGGCGCTCGCTCGACGACGCTTATCCGCCGCGGCACGCACAACCCACAACCGAAGTGCTGCTGCGCGCGCAGGGCCTGCGCCGCGAAAGCGTGTTCGGCCCCGTATCGTTCGAGCTGCGCAAAGGTGAAATTCTCGGGTTCGCGGGCCTGATGGGGGCGGGCCGCACCGAGGTTGCCCGAGCGATTTTCGGGGCCGACCGGTTGGACGACGGTGCCATCGAGTTGCACGGCCAGCCTGTGTCGATCCGCTCGCCGCGCGAGGCGATTCGCCACGGCATCGCGTATCTGTCGGAGGACCGCAAGCAAGAAGGTTTGGCGCTTGGCATGTCGGTCGCCGCGAACATCACGCTGTCGAACGTAAGCGGCATCTCGTCGCGTTCGGGCTTCTTGCGTTTCGACGAGGAGGCTGCGATCGCGCGCCGGTACGTGCAGGATCTGGCTATTCGCACGCCGTCGGTCGAACAGATCGTGCACAACCTGTCAGGCGGCAATCAGCAAAAGGTCGTTATCGGCAAATGGCTTTATCGCGGGTCGAAGATTCTGTTCTTCGACGAGCCGACGCGCGGCATCGACGTCGGCGCGAAGTTCGCGATCTATGGGCTCATGGACCGATTGGCCGCCGACGGCGTCGGCGTGGTGCTGATCAGCTCCGAGTTGCCCGAGCTGCTCGGCATGACGGATCGGATCGCGGTCTTTCACGAAGGCCGGATCACGGCTGTGCTCGAAACCAAACAAACCAGTCAGGAGGAGATCATGCACTTTGCTTCGGGGCGTACACATGCTTGAAATGACTTCGGAACGTAGCCAGCCTGCCGAGCGTTCGGCGCGGCAGCGGCGCCGCGACCTCATCCAGAAGTTCGCGGCGCTGGGCAGCCTTGTTGCACTGCTGATTGCATTCTCGGTCACGAGCTCGGCATTCTTTTCGGTCGGCAACATGATGACCGTCAGCCTGCAAGTGACCTCGATCGCGTATCTCGGCGTAGCGGCGACCTGCGTCATCATCACGGGCGGCATCGATCTGTCCGTCGGTTCGGTGCTTGCACTGGCGGGTGTATCGGCCGCGCTGCTCGCGAAAGCGGGTATTCCGGTGCCCGTCGCCATGCTGTGCGGCGTGCTCGTCGGGGCGTTGTGCGGATATGTCAACGGCATCTGCGTGACGCGCATGGGGTTGCCGCCGTTCATTGCGACGCTCGGCCTGATGCTCGTCGCTCGGGGGCTCGCGCTGCAAATCACCGGGGCGCGTCCCGTGTCGGACCTGAGCGGTGCGTTCGGCGAGCTCGGCAACGGTGCCTTGTTCCGCATCTCCCGTATTGGGGCGGATGGGTTTCCCGACACGACGTTCCCCGGTATTCCCTATCCGGTCATCATCATGGTCGTATTTTTCATTGCGGGCGCCATCCTGTTGTCGAAGACGTCGCTCGGGCGCCATATCTATGCGGTCGGCTCGAACCGCGAGGCTGCGCGTCTTTCAGGTGTCGACGTGCGGGGCGTGACGATGTTCACCTATGTGCTCTCGGGCGCGCTGGCCGGCGTGACCGGTTGCGTGCTGATGTCGCGCCTTGTGACGGGGCAGCCCAACGAAGGTGTCATGTACGAACTCGATGCGATCGCGAGTGCGGTGATCGGCGGCACCTCGCTGATGGGCGGCGTGGGCACGATTTCCGGCACCGCGATCGGCGCGTTCGTGATCGGCGTGCTGCGCAACGGTCTGAACATGAACGGGGTGTCGAGTTTCATTCAGCAAATCATCATCGGCGTCGTGATTCTGGGCACCGTCTGGATCGATCAATTGCGAAGCAGGAAGCGGTAAATCAAACGTAGTTCAATCACGAAAAAAGAGGAGCGAGACATGCAGAGGCTTTCCATTTTTGCAGTATCGGCAATGCTGTGCGCAGCGTTCAGCACGGGGGCGTATGCGGCAGGCGGTGAAATCGCGGTGATCGTCAAGACGGTCAATTCGAATTACTGGCAAAACGTGCAGAAGGGCGCAAAAGCCGCGCTCGACGAGGCGAAGGGCTACACCATGACCTTCCAGGGCCCTGCCGCCGAATCGGATATCACCGATGAAGTGAACATGGTCGAGAACGCCGTCACGCGGCACGTCGCCGGCATCGTCCTTGCACCGTCCGATCCCGACGCGCTCGTACCGGCGATCAAGAAGGCCTGGGAGGCACATATCCCCGTCGTCCTGATCGACTCGGCGCTGTCCGATAAGGGCAAGCAGTACTACCAATCGTTCCTGTCGACCGATAACGAAAAAGCGGGCGAATTGTGCGCGAAGGCGCTGATCGAGCGCGTCGGCCAGACCGGCAAGATCGCGGTCATGTCTTACGTACCCGGTGCCGGATCGGAAATCGGACGTGTCGGCGGCTTCAAGAAGTACATCAGCGCACACTCGAAGCTGCAAATCGTCGGCCCGTACTACTCGCAGTCGCAGATGGCGACCGCGCTGAACCCGACGACCGACGTGCTGTCGGCGAAC
>CBJMQH010000519.1:0-3867 GCA_966431825.1 uncultured Trinickia sp. | reverse complement strand
GGCAACGAAACCCCGACGGCGGTGCGCAACCCGCCGAAGAAGTATTGGCTATAGAGGAATTTTTGGATTTCTACTGAATAGCGCATCGATCGTTGGGCAGCAGCGGTCCGGACAGGGTAGGGCCGGTCATTCGTTCTGGGCGCCCGCCGCGAGGGTGGGCCGGTTCGCAACGAGTCTAGCCTATTTTTGCTGCGAGAAAGCGTCGGCGCGTCACGGCGAGGGCGCCCTTTCGCGAAAGCTGCGCGCCGGCCGCCGCAGCTCATGCGGGATAAGACGCCGCGCGTTTGCTATCCTCATGGTTTTCGCCCTTTCGCTCGGGTCGCGCGGCACCTCATCGACGCATCGGCGGCATCGACGGCACATGCTCCAGCTCCTCTATTCGAACCGTTTCGAAACGCTCGTCGATGCGCTCTGCGACGATCTCGACGTCTCCTCGCCCGGCCTCTGGGCGAGCGAGCAGATCGTCGTGCCCAGCGCGGCCGCGCGGCGCCATCTCGAACTCGAACTCGCGCGCCGCCGCGGAATCTGCGCAAACGTCGATTTCAGCTACCTCGCGCACTGGCTCTGGGCCCAGATCGGCCGCGTCATGGACGTGCCAGCCCATTCGCCGCTCGCCATCGACCGTCTTGCGTGGCGCTTCTACCGGTTCTTTGCAGCCGACGCGGGCCGGAACGATGAAGGCGAGCGTAAAGAAGATGGCGATACCGCGGCGTGGCGCGGCTCACCGCGCCTCGCATCGTATCTGAACGCGGCCGATGCGCCGATGCGCTATGAACTGGCGCGGCGCGTGGCCACGCTGTTCGACCACTATCTGACCTATCGGCCCGAATGGCTCGCACTGTGGCAGCGCGGTCAGTCGATCTTCGCCGCGCAGGCCGGCGAGGGCGCGACCGGTCGCATCGCCGTGTTCGAGGAAGACGAACGATGGCAGGCGGCGCTCTGGCGTGCCGTGCTGACCGAACTCGCGGGCAGCGCCGAAGACTCGGCACTGTCCGCCGCCACCCCGCCCGCGCATCGGTTTCTCGAACGCGTTCGCACGCTCGACCTCGACGCGGTGATGCGTGCGGGTTGGCCGTCATCGGTCAGTATCTTCGCACTGCCGACGATTGCGCCGTTGCACGTCGCGATCCTGCGTGAGTTGTCGCGCTGGATCGACGTCCGTCTCTATGTGATGAACCCGTGCCGTGCGTTCTGGTTCGACATCGTGACCGAAGGGCGGGCCGTCTCGCTCGACGCGGCCGGCCAGCTCGACTATCAGGAAGTCGGCCATCCGCTGCTCGCCGAGTGGGGCCGGCAAACGCAGGCCCATCTGCACCTGCTGCACGAACTGACCGAAGGGGCGGCTTCGGCCGAGGCGACACGCTATGTCGAGCACCCGTCATCGACGTGGCTCGCGCGCGTGCACAACGCGATGCTCGACCTCGAGCCGGAACCGACCGACGCCGAGTTGGGCGAGACGGCGGCCGCCGGTCATAGCGCGCCGCGCGGCATCGAGGTCCACGTCTGCCATAGTTTGTCGCGGCAGTTGGAAGTGCTGCACGACCGGTTGCTTGCATGGTTCGAGCCGGGCGCGGGCGATGCGACAGGCTCGGCGGGCACCCCTGCCGCATTGCTCGAACCGTCGGATGTGCTCGTCGTCTGTCCCGATCTCATGGCGGCCGCGCCGCTCATTGACGCCGTATTCGGCACCGCGCAGCCCGGCGACAAGCGCCGCATTCCCTACCGCATCACAGGCCTGCCCCCGTCGCAGTCCAATCCGGTCGCGCGCGTGCTGCTCGAATGGCTTGCGTTGTCCGAGCGGGGCGTGGCGGCGCCTGAGCTCGTCGAATGGCTGCGCGTCGATGCGATCGCCGCGCGCTACGGGATCGACGCCACCGCGCTCGACACGGCACAAGCCTGGTTGGCTGCGGCCGGCGCCCGGCGCGGTCTCGCTCCGGCGCCAACCGACGATGCGGCCGTGCCGCCGGCGCGGCACACGTTCGCGGACGCGCTGATGCGCCTGTTTCTCTGCTATGCCATGCCGGACGACGGCGAACCCGTCGACGCGTGGCTGCCGGTGCCCGGCGCGCTCGGTGCCGAGGGCGAATTGCTCGGTCGCCTGGCCCGCTTCGTCGATGAACTGGAGACGTTCGCAGACAACACGCGCGTGGCGAACGGCTGCGATGCCTGGGCTACGCTGCTCGGCGATGCGCTGACACGTTTCTTCGACGCGGGCGTCGCCTTTGCCGATACGATTTCGGGCGTGCGCGATGCGCTTGATGCGGCGCTCGACGCGATGCGCGAGGGTGCCGGCGATGCGCCCGTACCGGCAGCGGTCGTGCGCGTTGCGCTGACGGCCGCGCTCGACGATGCAGCCCACGGCGGCGTGCCGTGGGGCGGCGTCACGTTTTCTTCGCTCACGAGCCTGCGTGCGCTGCCGTATCGCGCGGTCTGCCTCATCGGGATGGACGACGGTGTGCTGCCGAGCCTCGCGCGTGCCGACGAGTTCGATCTGATGGCAGCGAAGCCGCAGCTCGGCGACCGCCAGCGGCGCGCCGACGAGCGCAACCTGTTTCTGGACTTGCTGCTTGCCGCGCGCGATCGTTTCTTTGTCGCCTATACGGGCCGCAGTATTCGCGATAACGCACCCCTGCCGCCGGCCGCGCTCGTCGACGAACTGCTCGATCACCTCGCACGCGCGAGCGCGGGGCCCGATGCGCTGCCTGTCGATGTCGAATCGGCGCGGCGTGCGTTCATCATCGAACATCCGCTGCAGCCGTTCTCGCCGGCCTATTTCGCCGGCGCGCGCGATCTCTATACGTTCGACACCGAGCGGGCGAGGCTTGCCGAGCGGCTCGTGTCCGATACGCCGCCGACGGTTCAGACATTCTTCGGCGCGCCGCTGCCCCCCGAGGCGTCCGAGCCGCTCGCCTATGCGGACTTCGAGCGCTTCTGGCGTCACCCCGTGCGAGCCTTGCTGCGTGAGCGACTCGGTATCGATCTGCGGGACGCTGACGGCGAACTGATGGACACCGAACCTTTCGCGCTCGATTACGCCGGGCGCGATGCGTTGGCGGACCGACTCTTGCCCCGTCTAGTCGATGCGGCCGACGAAGGCGAGGGCGTCGCGCTTGCGTTGGCACGTGCTGCGCGCATTGCGCAAGCCAGCCCGGAGCTGCCCGGCGGGGCGACGGGCGAGGTCTTGAAGCAGCGCGAGCTGTCATCGCTTGCGCGCCTTGCGTCGGAGGTGCGTGCAGCGCTTGCGCCGGGCGAGAAGCGTTTGCCGTTCGCGCTCGAAATCGTGCCGCGCTGGCCCGACACGGACGGTGTCGCGCTGTTCGGCACGCATGACGGTGCGTTACGGCAAGCCTTGCGCGATGCAGGACCGCTCGTGCTCCACGGCACGCTGAACCGTGTCACGGAGACGGGACTCGTTCGCTTCCGTTACGCGTTGCCGAGCGCACGCGACTATCTCAGTACGTGGCTCGCGCACCTGATCTACTGCGCGATCGATGCGCACGGCGCGGGCCGCACGGTATGGCATGGCGGCGGCGAGCGATTTGCGTTCAAGCGCGTCGACGACCCGCTCGATCTGCTTGGGCCGCTCGCGGCGCTCTTTCTGGCGGGACGCCGTTTTCCGCTGCGATTTTTTCCGCGCACGGCCTGGGCACTCGCGGCGGGCAGCGAGAGCGAGGCTCTCGGTGTCTGGATCAGCGAGCGCGTGCGCGGGGAAGCCGAAGACGCGGCGCTCTCGATCGCGTTTCGCGGTACCAATCTGACGCTCGACGAGCCGTTCCCGACCCTCGCGCGTCTCGTGTTCGAGCCGCTGCGCGCGCATCTCTCGGAGGACGACGCATGAGCGAGACTTCGTGCCGCGTGGCCAGCGCG
>CBJMQH010000518.1:0-3876 GCA_966431825.1 uncultured Trinickia sp. | reverse complement strand
GTTGCCGCGCGTCGCGTTCGAATACGGGCACACCACATGGGCCTTCTCGATCAGCGATTGGGCCACGGCACGATCGAGCCCCGGCAGCGAAATCTTCAGCTCCACTTCGATCCCGAAGCCGTTCGGAATCTGCCCGATGCCCACGCTGCCCTCGATCGACACCTCAGCCGGCAGCGCAATCTTCTCGCGGCCCGCCACGAACTTCAGCGCGCCGATAAAGCAGGCGCTGTAGCCCGCCGCGAACAGCTGTTCCGGATTCGTGCCTTCGCCGCCGGCACCGCCGAGTTCGCGCGGCGTCGTCAGCTTGAAGTCGAGGTTGCCTTCGGGCACCACCGCACGGCCGTCACGGCCACCCGTGGCTTTTGCATGAGCGCGGTACAGGACTTTTTCGATCGACATGGTAAATCTCCTTTGAAGAGGATACGGGCGATGCAACCGCCCACAACATGACTGCATAACGAAAAGGCGCCGTGAGAGCGGCCTCAGACCGCGACGCACGTCGATTGGTCCCGCAAACGACCGCCGCGTTCAATCAGTAATCTATCTATTACTAGATAGACATCCATCGCTGAAAAAACGGGCCGGATAGCCGCCCGCGGGGTACACCAAGGACCGGCGTGAAACAGCCGGCCCATCAAACCTTCGGCACATGCCATGCCGCTTCGATATCTTCGAGGCGGCTCTTCGTACGAAACAATCGGCTCGCCAACACACTGCCCTGAAACGCAGCGAACATTGCCCGCGCCGCATGCTCCGGCGTACCGTTCACCGTAAGCGTACCTTCGCGTGCGCCTTCCGCGAGCACCTTCGCAAGCCATGCTTCGTTGGCCTCGAAGAACGCCTGGATCGCCCGACGCACCGGCTCCGGCAACGACTGCACGTCAGCGGCCAACATGCCGCACAGGCAAATACGGTCGCCATCGCCCAACGTGCGGCCAAACATCTTCGCGTATCGGCTCAGCTTCTCATCGGCCGGCAGCGATGCATCGACCGAATCCAGAGCGGCGAACACCTCCTGGCTGTACACGCCCACGGCCTCCAGCACCAGATCGTCCTTCGACGGAAAGTAGTAGTGGATGCTCGATGTCTTCACGCCGACGAGCGCCGTCAGGTCCCGGTAGCTGAACCCGTTATAGCCGTGCGTCATCATCAGCGTCACGGCGTGGTCCAGGATCTGTTCGCGTACGGTCTTCGTCGATTCCATGCAGCCCAGTTTATCTACTCATAGATAGATGCGCAAGCGGGCGCTTTCTATCGGCGCCATAGAAAAGGGCAATCACGTCTCGGACAGCGCGGCAGCCGTCGCGTCGTGATGGCGGCGCTTGTCGACATACATGGCGGCGTCGGCCGCGCGCAGCGTGTCCTCGATCCGGCCGCCGGCTTCGCACGTCGCGCTGCCCATCGAAAAGCTGAGTCGAGGCCCCGCATAGAACTGGTTGTTAAGCTCGATCAGCTGACGGATCGTGTCGATAACGACGTCGGCCTCACGTGCACTCGCGCCGGGCAGCAGCACGACGAACTCGTCCCCGCCGACGCGCGCCGCATGAAATGGCTTGGGCACCGCTTTGGACAGCACCTCGCCGGCGCGTCGCAGCAACGCATCGCCGGCAGCGTGGCCCAGCTGATCGTTGACGCGCTTCAGATCGTTCAGATCGACGACGATCGCACTGAACGGGAACCTGCCCTTGCGCTCCAGGCGATTGAGCTCGTCGACGTAGAACGATCGATTCTTCAACTTCGTCAGCACATCGTGTTTGCCGAGAAACTCGAGATACGCCTCTGCCTTCTTGCGCGCCGTGATATCGGTCAGGGCCAGCAGCACGAGCCCCCAGTTTTCTTCGTGTCCCGGAAACATCGAAAACTGCAGATGCAGGTGCACTTCGCTGCCGTCGAGCGCGTAGTTGAGCACTTCGCGCTGCTGGAACAGCTTGCCCTCCCAGAGCTCGATCAGTTGTTCCCGGAAATGCGGTCGCATCTCGTCACGGAACACCTCGGGCAGCCGCGAGAGCAGGGCGGCCTTGTCGGGCGCCTTGAAGATGTCGAGCGTATAGCGGTTCACGTCACGCACCACAATCTCGGCCATGCAGCGCTCGACGAACTCGGGATGCACATCGGTGAACGTCCGGAAATCGGTGATGCCCTGCATCCGCACTTCATCAAGCAACGTCTTGATCGCACTGAAGTCTTCGATCCAGAGCGAAACGGGCGCATGCTCGAACAGCCCGCGCACGTATTGCTCGCCCTCGATCACGCGCCGGCGTGCGTCTTCGAGCTCGGTCACATCGTCGATCGCAACGAGCACACGGTCCCATTGCGCCTCGTGGCCCGGCAGAATCACGCCCTTCAACAAGATGTCGAGGCGCCGCCCATCGAGCGTGTAGTTGACGCTCTTGCTCTCGAACGTCGTCTCGCCGGCCCACATCTGTTCGAGCTCGTCGATGTGCGCTTCGAGCATGTCGTCGCGCAGCACTTCCGGCAGCCGGTCCGCCAATTCTTCGAAGTCCTTCGCACCGTACATCGAGAGCGTGCGCCGGTTCACTTTCAGCACGCGAATACAGGCCGAACATTGAGCAACGCGCGATGTGTCCGCCTCCAGATAACCGCGTAAATCGGTCACCCCCTCGGTGCGCCAGCGCTCGAACAGCGCGCGCAACGCGCTGTAGTCCTCGAGCCAGAGCGATGCGGGCATCAAATCGAAGTAATCAGGGGAAGCAGCTTGGGCGAGCGCGCTCGCCGTCATATCGTCCGGGGTGCCAAGTTGCATGTCGTTGCTTCGTCGATTCGTTGATCTGCTGCTTTGCGGCTCTCGCGCCGCAGCTCCCGGAGGGCCAAGCCGGGGCATGCTACTCGGGAAGACACGGCGGCGGCAAGGCGGACAAATATCTAGGTCGCAACGTTTTTCCGCGCCGGGCTAGAGCAGGTTGCGCGCATTGTGCTTTCAGGACACCACACGATGCATCGACAACCGGCTCGCGGCATCTCCCAGCATCGCGCTCACCTCGTCGATCGAAGGCGCCACGTACTCGTCGATCCGACGCATATACGGTGTCGTCAAGGCTGCAATCGCCGCACCCGAAGGCCCGAGGATCGGGAACGTGACGTCCGTGACGCCGAACGTCTGCGCACTGTCCTTGCGCAAATGCCCGGCATCGCGAATCGCCGCGAACGTCGTTGCCAGCTCGGGCTGCGCAACCGGAATTTCACCCTTTACCTTCGTATGTTCGGCCAGCATGCGATCGCGCTCTTCATCGTTTTGGAATGCGAGCATCACCTGGCCCGACGCCGTATCCATCAGCCCGACGCGGGCGCCGAGCTTGATCGTGAGCCCCCAGGTGCCGGGGCCGTCCACCTGTGCAATGACAAGCAGGTTGCCGCGGTCATACACGGTCAGATGGCACGACTGCTCGGCGACTTCGGCAAAACGCTGCATGGCAGGTAACGCTTCGGCGATGAACCGGTTCATCGGCGGGTGGCGGTGCGCAAGCGCAAAGAGCTTCAAGCTCAGCGCGTAACGGTCGCCGGCCGGCGAGCGCATCACATATTGCCGCACCACGAGCCGCTCCAGCATCCGGTAGATCTCGCTCGCGTTGCGCCCGAGCGCCTTCGTGATCTCCGAGCGCGTCAGGCCTTCCTTCTGCTCGGACAGCAGCTCCAGGATGTCGAGCCCCTTGTCGAGCGCCGGTGCGCGATAGCGCTCGGCCTCGTCGCCCCCGGCTTCGACGTTCGCCGGTTCCAGTTGCGTTTTCTTCGTTCCGTTCATCGCATTAAGTCCCCAATTCCGACCAGGGTAAGGGAAAACACCGCGCTCGGCATCCTTGACGCGCGATCGTCCGTATATGAATAATACGTTCACCAATGAACGAATGAAAGGCCGGC
>CBJMQH010000517.1:0-3886 GCA_966431825.1 uncultured Trinickia sp. | reverse complement strand
CAGGGAGGAGAAGCGGGGAGTTCCACGCTGGGCGCTTCACTCGATGGCTATCATATACCATTGTCCGCGAAAGTATTCTGCCCGCTTTCCGGCACCCGCAAGGGTTTTCGTGCCGATGCGGCCTTTTCAACGACGGGTGGCGGCGCGCTTTTCGACAGCGCACCTCACCACGACATCGATCGACACCATGAGCTTTTATCCGCACCATCGCCCCCGCCGCATGCGTCGCGACGATTTCTCACGCCGCCTCATGCGCGAAAACGTTCTGACAACGAACGATCTCATTTACCCGGTCTTCATCGTCGAAGGCACCAACGTGCGGCAGCCGATCGCCTCGATGCCCGGCGTCGAGCGCGTCTCGGTCGATGTGCTGCTGTCGGTGGCGCAGCAGTGCGTCGAACTCGGTGTCCCCGTGCTGTCGCTGTTCCCCGCAATCGAGCCGTCGTTGAAGACGCCTGACGGTCGCGAGGCCACGAACCCCGAAGGGCTGATTCCGCGCGCCGTGCGCGAACTCAAGGGGCGCTTTCCCGAACTGGGCATCCTGACCGACGTCGCCCTCGATCCGTACACGAGCCATGGACAAGACGGCGTGCTCGACGAGAACGGCTACGTGCTCAATGACGAGACCGTCGAGATCCTCGTCGAGCAGGCCCGCGCGCAAGCGGAAGCCGGGGTGGACATCGTCGCACCGTCCGACATGATGGACGGCCGCATCGGGGCGGTGCGGGAAATGCTCGAGAGCGAGGGGCACATCTATACGCGGATCATGGCGTATGCGGCGAAGTATGCGTCGGCCTTTTACGGCCCTTTCCGCGATGCCGTCGGTTCCGCGTCGAACCTCGGCAAGGGCAACAAGATGACGTACCAGATGGACCCGGCCAATTCCGACGAGGCGCTGCGCGAAGTGCGCCTCGACATCGACGAAGGCGCCGACATGGTGATGGTCAAACCCGGCATGCCGTACCTCGATATCGTGCGGCGCGTAAAGGATGAGTTTCGCTACCCGACCTACGTCTACCAGGTCAGCGGCGAGTACGCGATGTTGAAGGCGGCAGCGCAAAATGGCTGGCTCGACCACGACAAGGTCGTGCTCGAGTCGTTGCTGGCCTTCAAGCGGGCGGGTGCGGATGGCGTATTGACCTACTTTGCACTCGACGCTGCGCGCTTGCTGCGAGCAGCGCGCTAGGCCCGAGCGGCGCGTGCGTCGCTATGACTGCGGCGCCGCGCCGCGCACGCGATCGAGACTGCGCAGAAACGTATCGGCCGATTCGTAGCCGACCACGCGCAGCAACTCTTTACCGCCGCGGTCGAAGAAGATGATCCCGGGCGGGCCGAACAGCCCGAAGCGTTTGAGCAGCGCCTGATCGTCGCGGTTGTTTGCCGTCACGTCGGCCCGCAGCAACTGCATCTGCGCAAGTCGGGCCCGCACGCGCGGATCCGTGAACGTCAGCTGTTCCATTTCCTTGCAACTCACGCACCATTCCGCGTAGAAATCGAGCATCGCGGGCTGTGCGCTCGTTTTGAGCAACGCATCGAGGTTCGACGGCGACTGCACGGCGGCAAACGACGGCACGACCTGCGCGGCCGCGACTGTCGGCTGCGCGCCAACGCGCGCGGCGAGAACCGCCAGAGGCCGCAGCGGATCGGTCGACCCGGAGGCCAGTCCGACGAGCACGGCGGCCGCCCAGACGGCGAGCGCTGCGCCGACGCCGCGGCCGAGACGCCGCCAGATCGTTTGCGCCGTTGCCGCCGGCGAGAACAGACCGAGTGCGACCGCTGCGACGAGCAACCAGAGCGCGGCAAGCAACATCCTCAACGCGCTGCCCAGCACCGGCCAGACAATCCAGAGCGCGGCAGCCAGCAGCACAACGCCGAAGAATGTCTTGATGCCGTTCATCCAAGCACCGGCCTTCGGCAGGAATGTGCCCGCGCCTAGTCCGACGACCAACAGCGGCACGCCGAGCCCGAGCCCCATCGAAAAGAGTGCGGCCCCGCCGAGCACCGCGTTTCCCGTATGGGCAATGAACGCGAGCACGGCGAAAAGCGGTGCCGTCATGCAGGCGCCTACGACGAGCGCAGAAAGGGCGCCCATGAGCGCGACTGCGGCGAATTTGCCGCCGCGCTGCCGGCTGGATGCAGCCGATGCGCGCTCCTGCCACCGCTGCGGCAAAGCGATGTCGACACCGGCAACGAGCGTGAGCGCGAAAGCCGTCAGCAGCGCACCGAATGCTCCGAGCACCCACGGGTTTTGTAACCACGCCCCGAGGCTCTGTCCGACCAGGGCCGCAGCGATGCCGAGCGCCGTATAAACGAGCGCCATGCCAAGTACGTAGGACAGCGAAAGGGCGAAACCGCGCGCACGCGTGGCGTGCTTGCCTTCGCCGATCACGATGGCCGAGAGGATCGGGATCATTGGATACGAACACGGCAGGAGACTCAGCACGAACCCGGCGATGAAGTAGAGGCCAACCGTTGCGGCAAAGCTGCCGCCTTCGAGCAGCGATTGCGCATAGTCGGCGCTGGTGACGCGTGCGTACCAGGACAGGCCGTCGGACTCGGGGGCGGGGGCGGCACTCATGCCCGCGGGCTTCGCATCGGCCGGTCTCAGCGCGTCGCCCGCGACGCGATAGGTATGTTCAGCGGGCGGATAGCAAATGCCCGCATCGGCGCACCCCTGCGAGGTGACGGCCAAATCAAACGGACCGCTCGCGGCCTCGACGGGCACGCGTACCGTGACCTCGCCGCGATAGGTCTCGACGTTCTTCTGGAACGTCTGATCGAACTTCACATGTCCTGCCGGCAGTTGCGCGGCGCCGAGCGTGGCCGTACCGCTCTTGACGGCGAATGCGAATCGCTCGCGGTAGAGGTAGTAGCCGTCGGCAATCTTGAAATGGACATCCACGGCACCGGGCGTCTCGGTGGCGCGGAACGCGAATGCCGCTTCCGGATCGAGGAAGTCGTCAGCCAATGCGCGCGTGCCGAAGCCGGCCATCGCAAGCGAGGCGAATAAAACGCTCAGCACCAGAACAAGACGCGCGAACACTGACGCGCGCAACGATTGCGATCTAGACATGAAGAGGACGATGAGTTTCTGCGTCGACCCACTGCCCGTAGCCCGGCGACGCGTGCGCAGACCAGGACAGGATTTCGGGCGTCTCATACGGATGGTGGTCGGCAATGTAGCACTCGAGCTCCGGGGCGCGGGCAGCGCTCGTCTTGAACAGCAGCTGCACTTCCTGCGCCGATTCGAGCTGCCCTTTCCAGCGGTAGCGCGACCGGACGATGCCCAATTCAGTCACGCAGGCAGCGAGCCGCGCATCGAGCACCGCATCGGCAAGCGTCTGTGCGGCGCTTGAGTCAGGTAGTGTCGTCAGCACCAACACGACATTGAAGGACACGGTTTCTCCGGCTGCGAACAAGGGGCGACGCCGCTATCGTACACCGCGCCGCGCGGTGCTGCCCTAAGGCATATCGGCGCGGGCGCCCCGATCCCAAAGCAAAAAGGGCCAAGCTTTCGCCTGACCCTTTTTACTTGGCTTGTCGCCGGTCGAGAAGCTTATTCCGCTTCTTGAGCCGAGTCGACGTCTGCCGCTTCCGGGCGATCGAGCAATTCGACGAGCGCCATCGGTGCGTTATCGCCGACGCGGAAGCCGAACTTCAGGATACGCAGGTAGCCGCCCGGACGGTTCGCGAAACGCGGACCGAGCACGTCGAACAGCTTCGCGACCGAGTCACGATCGCGCAGGCGGTTGAACGCCAGACGGCGGTTCGCGAGCGACGGCTTCTTGCCGAGCGTGATCAGGGGCTCGACGACCTTGCGCAGTTCCTTGGCCTTCGGCAGCGTCGTCTTGATGACTTCGTGCTCGATCAGCGAGTTGGACATGTT
>CBJMQH010000516.1:0-3898 GCA_966431825.1 uncultured Trinickia sp. | reverse complement strand
CCGGCAGGTTCCCATTCGCCCTTGACCCAGCCGGCATCGGAGGACCCCGCGCCCGCGCCGGGCGTCTGCTCGACCGACGTTTGCGCGTGAGCGGCACCCACCGCCAACAGAAAGAGCGCCGCTATCATGGCCGTCGCCGCGCGCGTAGCACCGAACCTGTTTGTCATCGTGGGCCTCAATTCTCGCGTTCAATGCCTCCTATCCTAGTCGGCACGGTGCGGCGCGTCCGTACCCGAGCGCCCGCAATTGCGACAACAAGGCTGGAAGCGCCCCGCTCAAGTCCAATCCGATCGTGTCGATATAGGGACGGTGCAGAAGCGCGGACGACGACCGCGGGAGGACCACGCTCGCGCCGATGCCGCCATTCATGAGACACCTGCTTATGCCATGATGCCGGCCTGGCAGCACCGTCGCCAGCAACAAAGACCGAAAATCGATTGGAAACGAGCAATGGGCAGATGTAGAAGTGCTGTTACTGCAGGGGCGATATGGTGTGCGACGTCCTATGGCCACGCATACGCACAGGCAGCACAACCGGCTGAGGAGAGGGCCCCGACGGGCACCGAAGCTCATTCCGATGTCGTACCGGGCGTCGTTTTGCCGAGCATCGTCGTGAACGGCATGGCAGATGCGCCCGCGGCCGGGCTGGTCGGCAAACGCGCAACGACGGGCACAAAGACCGATACGCCGATCACCGAGACGCCTCAGACGCTCAATGTCGTCACCGGGCAGCAGGTGGAGATGATCGGTGCGACCGATCTGAATCAGGCACTGCGCTACCTGCCGGGTTTCGGATCGTATGGGTCGGACAACCGCTCCGACCTCTATGCGGCGCTGCGCGGCTTCACGCCCACGCTGTTCGTCGATGGCCTGCAAGCGCCCAAAACCACACCGATCGCAGACTGGCGCATCGATGCCTACGATATCGACAGCATCAGCGTGCTGCGCGGTCCCACCTCAGTCCTGTATGGCGCCGGCGACCCCGGTGCGATCGTCGATGTGCAGACGAAGCGGGCCGATGGCGAGCGCGTACGTGAGCTCGGCGTGCAGTTCGGCAACTACGCGCGTAAAGAGACGATGTTCGACATCGGCGACAGGCTCGACGCCGACGGTCAGTACGCCTACCGTTTCGTCGGCGTTGCGCGCGACGGCAACGCGCTGACCGGCCCGAACCCGGACCGGCGCGTCTCGCTCGCGCCTTCCTTGCGCTGGCGGCCCGATGCACACACGTCGCTCACCCTTACGGCGACCTACTTGCAGGATAGAAGCGACTTTTCTCACAACTTTCTGCCGGCGCAGGGCACCGTTTTGCCGAACCGGAATGGCCAGCTTACGGATGACGTCTATACGGGCGATCCGTCATTCAACGACTACGGCAAGAAGCAGTGGTCGCTCGGCTATCAGCTCGCGCATGACCTGAATTCCACCTGGACGCTGCGTCAGAACGTGCGCTGGATGCACCTCTCGCTCGACGACGCAGCCGTGTTCGGCATGGGTTTCGTCCCGGGCAGCACGACCAACCTTGCGCGTGTCGCGGGCCTGTTCCAACTGAACTACAGCCGCGTCGACATCGACAACAATGCGCAGGCGAAATTCGCAACCGGTCCGCTCGATCACACGGTCCTGCTCGGCCTGCAGTACAACCGGCAGACGAGTACCGACAGCGAGTGGTTGGCCCTCGCGCCGCCGCTGAATCTGTATCACCCCGTCTACCTGCCCGTGACGGGCGCGATCTTCTCGGGGCCGACCGCGCTCGGGCACCCCGACTCGTACACGGCGATGAACACGTTCGGCACTTATGCTCAGGATCAGGTCCGATGGAATCGCTGGACGTTGACGCTCGGTGGGCGGGAGGACTGGGTCGATACGCACCTGGATGACCGCACGGCCGGCACGCGGACGAGCCAGAACGTCAGTGCTTTTTCGAGCCGCGTCGGGCTCACTTACCAGGGCGATTTCGGGCTGTCGCCGTACGCGAGCTATTCGACATCGTTCAATCCCGTCATCGGCGTGAGAATGTTCGGCGGCGGCTTGCCCGAGCCGACACGGGGCAAACAGATCGAAGCAGGGTTGCGCTGGCAGCCCGGCGGCAAGAACCTCCTGCTGAGCACGGCCGTCTACCAGATAAACCAGAGGAACGTCGTCACGCCCGCGCCGAGAAGTCTCGATCCCACGGGGCTCTCGAACGTGCAGACGGGAGAAGTGCGCTCGCGCGGCATCGAGGTGAGCGCGGTCGGCAACCTGACGCGCGAATTGTCTCTCGTCGCGTCCTACGTCTATCAGGACGTGAAGAACGTGAAGGCGAACGACGCCTCGCTGAATCACTGGCCCGTCGACGTTCCGCGTCCGCGTCAAATGGCATCGCTCTGGGCGGATTGGACGTGGCACACGGGCGTGCTTGCCGGGTTCGGCGTCGGCGGCGGTGTCCGGTACCAGAGCGCGTCGGCGGGCGCCCCGGACAATTCGCTGACGGTCGCAAGCTACACGCTCTACGATGCCGCGCTGCGTTACACCACGCGCAATTGGCAGTTTTCGCTGAACGTGGCGAATCTGTTCGATCGTCGCTACATCAGCGGCTGTCAGTCGGTCTCGGTGTGCGCCTTCGGCAACGAGCGGACCGTGGTGGCCACGGCGAAATACGACTGGTAATGCGGCGGCCATAAAAAAGCGCCGCGGGCGGAGAGCCTGCGGCGCTATCGAGCAGCGCGGTAGCGGGGGCGCGTATCACAGGGTGCGCCGCACGCCGCCAGCCTGCCTTACATCTTCACGGTGTCGGCCACTTCCTTGAAGTCGGCGATCTGATCGAAGTTCATGTACTTGTAGATCGTCTCGCCGTTGGCGTTGATGACGCCGATGTCGGCCATGTACTCGTCCTTCGTCGGGATCTTGCCGAGGCGCGAGCAGATGGCGGCCAGTTCCGCCGAGCCGAGGTACACGTTCGTGTTCTTGCCGAGGCGGTTCGGGAAGTTGCGCGTCGAGGTCGACATGACCGTTGCGCCTTCGCGGACCTGCGCCTGATTGCCCATGCACAGCGAGCAGCCCGGCATTTCCGTACGCGCACCGGCCGTGCCGAAGACGCCGTAATGGCCTTCCTCGGTGAGCTGCTTCTGGTCCATCTTGGTCGGCGGTGCCACCCACAGCTTCACGGGGATGTCGCGCTTGCCTTCGAGCAGCTTCGAGGCAGCACGGAAGTGGCCGATGTTCGTCATGCACGAGCCGATGAACACTTCGTCGATCTTCGCGCCGGCAACGTCGGACAACGTCTTCACGTCGTCCGGGTCGTTCGGGCATGCGACGATCGGCTCATGAATGTCGGCCAGATCGATTTCGATGACGGCAGCGTACTCGGCGTCGGCGTCCGGCGACAGCAACTGCGGGTCGGCCAGCCACTGCTCCATTGCCGCGATCCGGCGCTGCAAGCTGCGCGGATCCTGATAGCCTTCGGCGATCATCCACTTGAGCAGCGTTACATTGCTGTTGAGGTACTCGATGATCGGTTCCTTGTTCAGGTGAACCGTACATCCGGCAGCCGAACGCTCGGCGGACGCGTCGGACAGTTCGAACGCCTGCTCGACCTTCAGATCCGGCAGACCTTCGATTTCGAGAATACGGCCCGAGAAAATGTTCTTCTTGCCTTGCTTGGCAACGGTCAACAGGTCTTGCTTGATGGCATAAAGCGGGATCGCATTGACGAGGTCGCGCAACGTCACGCCCGGCTGCATCTTGCCCTTGAAGCGGACCAGTACCGATTCGGGCATGTCGAGCGGCATCGTGCCCGTGGCAGCCGCGAACGCGACGAGGCCCGAGCCGGCCGGGAAGCTGATGCCGATCGGGAAGCGCGTGTGCGAGTCGCCGCCGGTGCCCACCGTGTCAGGCAGCAGCATGCGGTTCAGCCACG
>CBJMQH010000515.1:0-3916 GCA_966431825.1 uncultured Trinickia sp. | reverse complement strand
GGCGTCTGTGTCGCTATCACGCCCTGGAATTTCCCAGCCGCGATGATCACGCGCAAGGTCGGCCCGGCACTCGCGGCCGGCTGTCCGATCGTCGTGAAGCCGGCCGAGGCCACGCCGCTCTCGGCGCTTGCCCTGGCCGAGCTGGCTGAGCGGGCGGGCGTGCCCGCCGGCGTGTTCAGCGTCGTGACGGGCGAGCCGAAGGACATCGGTGCCGAGATGACCGGCAACCCGCTGGTGCGCAAGCTGTCGTTCACCGGCTCCACCGGCGTCGGTCGGCAGCTGATGGCCCAATGCGCCGGCACCGTGAAGAAGGTATCGCTGGAGCTGGGCGGCAACGCGCCGTTCATCGTCTTCGACGATGCCGATCTCGATGCTGCCGTTGTGGGCGCCATTGCGTCGAAGTACCGCAACAGCGGGCAGACCTGCGTCTGCGCTAACCGGTTCTACGTCCACGAGCGTGTCTACGACGCGTTCGCTCAGAAGCTGCGCGCCGCCGTGGAAAACCTCGTGGTCGGCCTCGGCACCGAGGACGGCGTGACGCAAGGCCCGCTCATCAACGAAGCCGCCGTCCGCAAGGTCGAGGCCCACATCGAAGACGCGGTGGCGGGCGGTGCTCAAGTCGTCACGGGCGGCAAGCGCCACGCGCTCGGCCACAGCTTCTTCGAGCCGACGGTCCTGACCGGCGTCACCTCGACCATGCGCGTCGCGAAAGAAGAAACGTTCGGCCCCGTCGCCCCGCTCTTCAAGTTCTCGAGCGACGACGAGGTCGTACGGCTTGCCAACGCCACGGAGTTCGGCCTCGCAGCCTACTTCTACAGCCGTGACATCGCCCGCGTCTGGCGCGTGGCCGAAGCGCTGGAATACGGCATGGTCGGCATCAATACGGGCATGATCTCGAACGAAGTGGCGCCGTTCGGCGGGGTGAAGCAATCGGGCATCGGCCGCGAAGGCTCGCACTACGGCATCGACGAATACGTCGTCGTCAAATACCTCTGCATGGGAATCGGCTGATTTCAATCGCGCCGCGGCTTTCGGCATTGAAAGCTGCGGCCGTCTCGTTGTCTCCACTGTTGCAAATGCTCACCATCGGGTGATTTACTAGCCGCGCGGGCATTTTGGCTTGGTATGCTGTGCGCCGCGCTGCCGGCCACCGCCGGCAGCCAAGAGCCAAGCTCTCCCGTCTCGCAGGGAAGCGCCCCGACCCGTCCATCGCGTGTCGGGGAAGACCGAACCACTCGAGGAGTCAACGTGAAAAAACTGATAGCCGCCGTGACCGTTGCAACGCTCGCCATGTCCGTTGGCGTGGCGCAAGCGAAAGATTGGAAGACGATCCGTTTCGGTGTCGATGCGAGCTACGCCCCGTTTGAGTCGAAGGCGCCGGACGGCAAGGTTGTCGGGTTCGACATCGATCTCGGCAACGAGATCTGCAAGCGCCTGCATGCGAAATGCGCCTGGGTCGAAAACGACTTCGACGGCATGATCCCCGCCCTGAAGGCGAAGAAGTTCGATGGCGTGCTGTCGTCGATGACGATTACGCCGCAGCGTCAAGAGCAGATCGCCTTCTCGGCGCCGCTGTTCGATACGCCGACGGCGCTCGTGGCGAAGAAGGGTTCGGGCCTCATGCCGAGCGCCGATTCGCTCAAGGGCAAGTCGGTCGGTGTGGAGCAAGGCACGATTCAGGAGACCTACGCAAAGCAGAACTGGGAAGCCAAGGGCGTGAAGGTCGTGCCCTACCAGAACCAGGACCAGGTCTATCAGGATCTGCTGTCGGGCCGTCTCGATGCTGCACTGCAAGACAAGGTGCAGGCTGACCTCGGCTTCCTGAAGACGCCGCGCGGCGCGGGCTTCAGCCAGGTCGGCGACGCCATTCCGAGCGGTGCCGCCGCCATCGGCCTGCGCAAGGAAGACACCGAACTGAAGGCCGACATCGACAAGGCGATCGGCGGCATGATGAAGGACGGCACCTACACGAAGATCGAGAAGAAGTACTTCGACTTCGACGTCTCGCCGAAGAAGTAACCGAGCCGGCATCGGCGCGGCCGGTGCGGTGACGGGCTCGGCAGTTCGTACGCCGAAAGGCCCATGCACCGGCCCCGCGCCTGGCCGACACGAGGGCTCCGCGTTCAACCGCGGGGCCTTTTTTTTCGTCGGCGCACTCTCCATTGCGTTCACATTGTCGGGTTCGCTGGGCTGCGCAGTCGCTGCGCCGTACAATCGTATGCGGCAGCCGTTGCGGCGGCCCCGTTCCGGCCCGCGCGCCGAAACGTTGCCCTCTCGAGAACGACATGCAAAAACAAAACCATCCGTTGATTTCACCGACGCTTGGCACCGAGCGGTGCCTCACGAGCTTCCACTACGGCACGGCGGGCGGTGCAAAGGTCTACATTCAAGCCTCGCTGCATGCCGACGAACTGCCGGGCATGCTCGTCGCCTGGGAGCTGCGCCGCAAGCTCGCGGCGCTCGAGGCGGCCGGCAAGCTGCGCGCCGAGATCGTCGTCGTGCCGGTCGCGAACCCGATCGGCCTGAACCAGCACCTGCTTGGTCAAATGGTCGGTCGATTCGAAACGAATACGGCCAGCAACTTCAATCGCAGCTTCTACGATCTGACTTCGCTCGTCGTACCGCGTATCGAAGGCCGGCTCGGCAGCGATGCCGCGGCCAATCAACGTGAGATTCGCGCCGTCATGCGCGAGGCGCTCGATGCGCAGACGCCCCACACCGAACTCGAATCGCAGCGGCGCGCGCTGCAGCGGCTGTCGTGCGATGCCGACATCGTGCTCGACCTGCACTGCGACTACGAAGCCGCCATGCATCTTTATACGAACCCGGACCTTTGGCCCGATGTCGAACCGCTCGCCCGTTATCTCGACGCAAAGGCTTCGCTGCTGGCGTTGAACTCGATCGGCAACCCGTTCGACGAGATTCACAGCTTCTGCTGGTCGGAGCTGCGGGCGCGCTATGGCGACCGGCATCCGATCCCGAACGGCTCGATCTCGGTCACGGTCGAATTGCGCGGGCAGGCCGACGTTTCGTACATGCATGCCGAACACGATTCGCAAGCGATCGTCGAGTACTTGACGCATCGCGGGTATATCGACGGCGTGCCCGCCCATCTGCCGCCGCTCGCGCATGCCGCCACGCCGCTCGCGGGTGCGCAGCCGTTGATCGCGCCGATGTCGGGGGTGCTGGCTTTCCGCGTTCCCGTCGGCATCTGGATCGAAGCGGGCCAGGACGTGGCGGACATCGTCGATCCGATCACCGATCGTGTCGTGACGATCAAGAGCGAGACAACCGGGGTGCTCTATGCCCGCCATCGTGCGCGCTTCGCCACAGCCGGCATGGAGATCGCGCGGGTGGCCGGCGATACGGCGTACCGGTCGGGCAGCCTGCTGTCTGCATAAGCGCGGCGAACGCGTGGCGCACCTTTGCGCGCGCTCTCGAATCGGATTTGTGCCCCTGAACCTTAGGACTGCGAGGCGATTGCCGCGGCAATCGATGACCATGAAAATCGACCCGTCAGTCATCGCCGCGTTGACACCGACAGGCACGCTGCGCGCTTCGATCAACCTTGGCAATCCGATCCTCGCGAACAAGGATCCGGAGACCGGGGTGCCGTTCGGCGTCTCCATCGACCTCGCCCGCGAGTTCGCACGATGGCTCGGCGTCGCGCTGGAACTCGTCGTCTTCGATACCGCGGGCAAGTCCGTCCAGGCCGTCAGCGACGAGCGTGCCGACTTCGGCTTTTTCGCCATCGACCCGCTACGCGGCGAAACGATTGCATTCACGGCGCCGTATGTGCTGATCGAGGGCTTCTACCTCGTGCGTGAAGGCTCTCCCGTCAAAGCTAATGAAGACGTCGACCAACCGCACGTACGAATCGCGGTGGGCCAAGGCAGCGCCTACGATCTGTTTCTCA
>CBJMQH010000514.1:0-3919 GCA_966431825.1 uncultured Trinickia sp. | reverse complement strand
CATAGAATGGTTCGTGGTGCGGTGCAGTGCGACCCTGATTAACTGAGCCGCTATCAGCGGAAGCGGCAAAAAGGCTCATTGAGGGCGGGACTGCGTGCGCGAGCGGGTTATTTGCCACGTGGCGGCGCAGCAAAAAATAAAGGCAAAAAAAACCGGCCTTGCGGCCGGTCGAAGCGTTTCCTGGTCGTTACGTCGCGGGCGGCGGTTGCCGCACCGCTTTTTGCATTACTGCCCGGTGTACCCGACGGGTGCGGTGACGTGAGCGCGAGCGACTGCCGCATTCGACGACACCACGTAGACCGGCGACTCCGTCAGGGTGAGGTTGACTACGCCATTCGTGTAGGCGACGTCGCGAGCATTGCCCATGATGTCGAGCACGGAGACCGTACCGCTCGTGCCCGGGCCGTCGACCGTCAGGGCGTAGCTCGTGCTCGAGTTCATGTTGTACGTGCTCGGGGCCGTCGTCCACGTGGCGTTGTTGTGCATCCAGAGCGCCGTGATGACCTTACCGCCGTTGAGCTGCTCGAACGCATAGCCGTAGACCGATGCGGGCAAGCCGTTCAGGTGGCCGAGCGTTTGCGTACCGTCGATGATCCGCGTGAGCGCAGCGTAGGCCATGGCGACCGGCTTCGGGCTCAGAGCCGAGGCCGAATACGAGCCTTGCAGGTCAGCGATGTCGAAGAAGCTGCCGAAGCCGGGCTCGCTCGGGTAATCGGAGCCGTAGAAGAAGTACGTGACTTGAGCGCCCTCACCCAGCACGATCAAATGGGTCCGTGCGCCGATGGCAGCCTGGGCAGTCAATTGGTTCGACGTGGGCCAGGACGCGCTGTAGGTCGTGCCCGGATCGTAGCTGATGCCCACTTCCGAGGACCACAGACGCATGTTCGGCTTCATCTGTTGCATCTGGCCGCGCAATTGGCGCAGTTGCTGGTCGAGCGCTTTGCCGGAGTTGACCGGATCGGTATCGAGCTCTTCGGGCGGGTGCATCGGCGACGGATTGTTGTTGTAGTAGCTGTGCGTCGTAACGCCGTCGATGTATTGCGCGAGCCCCATCGACGCGTAGTTCGCGAGCATCGTGCCCGTGCACGAATACTTGCAGCTCGTGCCCGGCGACGGCTCGGTCGGTGCCATCACGACTGCGTTCGGATCGGTCGAATGCAGGCCGGTGTACACGGACTTGAAGAACGAAATCAGGTTGGTCGGCGTGTCTTGCCACAGCGGCTCCCACATCACCTGATAGTAGTTTTTCTGCTGATTCGGAAAATAGGCTGCGCGGATCGCTTCCGTGTCTGTACCGACGCGGGCCATGAAGTTCTGATAGTAGTTCAGGTCGGTCGGCGCATAGTTGTCGTCCTGGTACGCACCCGTCGGGCTCGCCCATCCGGGAATGCCGTCGAGCCGCACGAGGCGCATGATGTTGCCCGATTGGTAGAACGGGTCTGCCTTGGCAAGCGAAGGCGTCCACGTGTTCGGGCCCGACGGTTCCATCGTCGAGAGTTGGCGGCTGTCGATTTGCTGCGTCACGCCGATGTTCGAAAGCATGCGGGCGCGGCCATTGAAGCCCTGCATCCCGAACCGATGTTGGTCCTGATGGGCGAACGTGACTGCCGGCACCGAGCCGGAGACATTCGGAATCACGCCGAACGATGCGATGCCCGTCGGCCGCGTGCCGGCGCGCGGCAGCGTCCCGCCGGCCTTCGACAGCGAAGCGGTGATCGCATAGTAACCGCCGGCCGTCGATTTGCACGAGAGCGTGCTCGTTTGGGTGCCGCTCGGCACCGCGAACGTGCCGCTGCCTTGAATGTTGCCTTGGTAATCTTGAACCGACCACGTGACCGTATCGGCGGCGGGCGCGGCGGTGACGAACGACATATTGAATGCCGTGTTCAGCGCAAACATCCGCGTACCGTCAGTCGTCGGCGTATCAGCGCTGATCAACCCGTTTGCCGTACCGCCTGCCTTCGTCGTCGCGACGCCGCACGTAATCGATTGAGCGTGTGCATTTTGCGCGGCAACGCCAGCAACACCGGAGAGTGCGGCAATGACGCAGTTCGCAATTGCGGAATGGCGAAGGACTCGGGAAATTGAAAAGGTCGTGTTCATAATTCGGAGTACTAAATTAACAAAATCAGATTCGAGGGCGAAGTCCGGCCTGCTCAGGCTCGGGGCGCCTGCGCGAATCGGTCAATCGTCAAACGGGTGAATCGGTGCGAACTTGAATGCTTCGGGCTGTTGATGTTCCGGCGAGCTCGAACCGCGTCTGCTTCAAGGGTCAATCAATATGGTGTCCCAAAGATTCCTCCGTACGGCCCGTACCGCGTGTATCGAATTCGTGTGTACCGCAAACGTTTGCCTTGGTCGGTGTCGTCGGGTGTAAGCAACGTTGCCGACCGCTGGCTGTAACTGTCATCGAGAACGATGATTCGTTGGATGTGAGTATCAGCCAATGCGCGATACATTCCAATCATCTGACGCTGCAATTGGCGTAGTCCTAGCTGCGTCCCGGTAGGTCTTTTCCTACACCGGTGGGCGCCGTCTGGCATCGTATTTGCCGGGCGCTTCGGATGTTGCCGGGCTGCCGTGCCACTAGGCGGCGCGCCGGGAACGTGCGGTGGTAGACCGGAAATTCGTTTGGACTACTTACCCATCGCGATCTGCGGGCGATATCGGAGAGACGGGCTAGCGTGCGCAGCGGCGAGGCGGGCGGCGGCGCCAACATAGCGCCTCGTGCCGCTGCGATTGGAAGGGGGCGCCGCGCACCAACGGTATGCTCGCGATGAGCGCGTGCCGGCTTACGGCCCTCGATTGTGTTCGCTATTGGCCCGTATAGCCGACGGGTGCGGTGACCCCCGCCTTAGCAATAGCGGCGTTCGACGAGATGACGTACAGGGGCGCCTCCGTCAGGGTCAAGTCGACGACACCGTTCGTATACGGCAACCGATACGGGTTTCCCATCATGTCGAGCACCTGGACGTACCCGGATTGGGACGGCGAATCGACGCGAAGCTTGTATGCGGTACTGGACGAGGCGCTGTAGTTACCGCCCGGAACCGGCCAAACTGAATTGTTGTGCATCCACAGCGCTGTGACGACTTTACCGTCGCCGAGCTGCTGGAACGCATAGCCGTGGACCGTCGGCGGCAGATCGTTCAGAGGGCCGAGAGTGCGGGTGCCGTCAATGACGCGGGTTAGCGCGGCGAACGCTAACGCTTCCGGTTTCGGGCTCACCACCGATGCACTGTACGAACCTTCGTCATGCGACAGGTCGAAATAGGTCCCGAAGCCCACTTCGCTGGGGAAATCCGGACCGTAGAAAAAGTACGTTACTTGCGCGCCTTCCCCCAGGATGATGAGGTGCGTGCGCGTTCCAACTGCGGCTTGTGCATACAACTGGTTCGACGTCGGCCAATTGGGGCCATATCCTTGGCCCTTGTCGTAGCCGATGCCGACCTCGGTCGCCCAGAGCGGCATGTTCGGCTTCATCGTTTGCATTAGGGCGCGCAGGCTGCGCATCTGATGGTCGAGGGCCTTCGGGGCATTCAGCGGGTCGGTATCGTGTTGCTCCGGCGGGAAGGCAGGTGAGGCGGTGTCGCCCCAATAGGCGTGGGTGGTCACGCCGTCAATGTACTTTGCGAGGCCTAGCGAGGCATAGTTCTGCAGCAGCGTGCCTGTGCATGACCAGCGGCAGCTCGTGCCCGGGTCGGGCTCGGTTGGTGCCATGACCATGGCGTTCGGGTCGGTCGAGTGGAGCCCTTTGTAAGCCGACTGGTACATCGCGATCAATCGCATCGGCGTGTCCTGCCACGCGGGTTCCCAGGTGACCTGGTAGTAGTTCTTGTGTTGAGCGGGGACATAGGTTCGCCGTATGGCGTCGCTGTCGCTGCCGACGCGGGCCATGTAGCGTTCGTAGTAGCTGAGG
>CBJMQH010000513.1:0-3923 GCA_966431825.1 uncultured Trinickia sp. | reverse complement strand
GGCTCGATTCACGATCAAAAACTGCTCAAATTCCTGCTCGTCACCGAGTTCGCCCGGTCCACGCAAGCGTTTGCGGTCGAAGAAGTCGACGACATCGTCCGCCTGGAGTGGAATCAGGTCCTCTCGGCCGAGGGTTCGGCCGGGGGCAGCTCCGTCACGAGCCTCGCGCGGATCGACGGCAATACGGGCGACTCGCGCCTCGCGCAAGTGGTCGACGTCGAGCAGGTGCTGCGCGACGTGTTCCCCGCCCAGCATCCGGTGGAAGTGGGCAAGGCCGAAGTCGGGACGTCCATCAACATCGCACGCGGCGCGAAGATCCTGGCCGCCGACGATTCGGGCTTTGCCCGCAAGCTCATCGAACAAAGCCTGACCGCACTCGGCGTCGAGTACGTGATCACGAAAACGGGCCAGGAAGCCTGGGATCTGCTGCAACAGACGGCCAAGGAAGCCCAGGAGGCAGGGCAGCGTACCCGCGACAAGATCGCGCTCGTGCTGACCGACCTCGAAATGCCGGAAATGGACGGCTTCATGCTCACGCGCCAGATCAAGGCCGACGAGCGCATGCGCGACATCCCGGTCATCATCCACTCCTCACTGACCGGCGCAGCAAACGAGGCCCACGTGAAGAACGCAGGTGCAACCGGGTACGTGGCGAAGTTTGCCGCCGGCGACCTGGCCTCTGCGATCCGCGACGCGCTCGCCGCCTGACCCGAACGTCGAGCCGGCGCACCACACGGCCCTGCTGCTCACAGGAGCGGCAGGCCCGTGTCGCGTTTGACCTCGCGCAGCGACAGCACCGATTCGACCGACGTCACGCCGGGCAGCGCGCGCAGCACGTCGCGCACGAACGCACCGTAATCCTCGAGATCCCGGGCCACGACGTGAACGAGGTAGTCGGCACTGCCCGACACGTTGTGACATGACACGATGCGCGGCAGCGCCTGGATCTCCCGCTCGAACTGGTCGGCCAGCTTGCGGTCGTGCACGCCGAAGCGCACAAGCGCGAACGCCGTCACCCCGATACCGAGCGCGCGCTTGGAGAGCACCCCTCGGTAGCCCTCGATATAGCCTTCGGCTTCGAGCCGCTTTACGCGCCGCGCACACGGCGTCTCCGTCAGGCCGATCCGTTCGGCGAGGTTCGCGTTGGTCTCGCGCGCGTCGGCCTGGATCGCCATCAGGATCGCTCGATCGGTCTTGTCGAGATTCATTTCGTCGATGCCCAATTCTCTTCGTGGCTGGGATGGTAGCGCATGGGCGCCTCGGGCACCGCGTTTGCTGCAAGGCGGCCATGCAAAAACAGCCACCCGACGGGCGCGGCGGCGCCCTGTTCATCGTCTCCCCGCATCTCGACGACGCCATCTTCGGTTGCGGCATGCTGCTCGCCACGCATCCCGCGTCGACGGTCTGCACGGTATTCGCCGGGCGGCCCATCCAGCCGATACAAACGGACTGGGACCGCGCGGCCGGCTTCAAGGACTCGGACGAGGCACTGTCTGCCCGCCTGCGCGAAGACGACCGCGCGCTCGCGATCGTCGGCGCCCATCCGACCCGGCTACCGTTCCTCGACAGCCAGTACGTTGCCGCAGCGCCCGCTCAGGCACCCACTCGAGAAGCCGTAGCCGCTGCCCTTGTACGCGCCTGGCAATCTGCGCCGCGCACGCAAGCGGGCGGCGCGCCGATACTCGTCGTGCCGCTCGGGCTCTATCACTCCGACCACCTGCTCGTGGCGGGCGCATGCCGGACCCTCCTCCGGGATGGCGTCGTGCCGTACGCCGTGGCGTATGCCGATGCGCTCTATCGCCGCATTCAGGGCACGCTCGACACAGCGCGTGAAGGACTCCTAACGGAAGGATTCGCGTTGAGACCGTTCGACGGTACGGTCGCCGAGCGCATCGGCCCCACCCGCAACGCACGCGCCGCCAGCGCAAAATGGCGTGCCGTACGGGCCTATCGCACGCAGCTGAGCGCACTGCGCGACGCTCATCCGAACGATCTTGTCGAACCGGAGCGCTACTGGCAATTGGCGCCAGAGCCGCGTCTCACTGGGGGACGCTCGCTTCGTCGCTAAAGTTCCTCTCGGGCGGCCGCTTCGGCTTCACGCACGCGGCGGCGCATGGCCAGGACGGCACGAGAAACCGGCCGACGCCGCGACAATGCCCAACCGATATCGCGCACGAGCTGGACCGCATGAGCGGCGAGCCCCCCTTCGCGCGCCGACAGCGCAAGCGATCGCATGGTGCGCGCGACCGCCTCGCAAAGCGGAAGGCGCAACCATGCTACCAAGGCGGCATTGCGTGCCAGCATCCGGCGTCGCAAGCCGGCGTCGCGCGCCGGCGACGGGCAGTGCGCGACGGCCAGCGCGTCGCAATAAACGATCGCCCAGCCACGATCGAGGATATCGAGCGCGACCAGCTCCTCCTCTCCTCCGATGAATAGCCGTGGCTCGTAGCCGCCGACAGTACGGAACGCCTGCGTTCTGAACACGCAGGCCCCGGCCATATAACCGACAAGCGACGGCCCCGGCAGGTCTGTCCTCGCGAGTGGACTCGCGGCCATTCGTGAGCAGGTCGGATCGAGCATGGGCTCGGCGCCGACGAGCACCTTGCCCGACAGCACGGCCACACGCGGCGCCGTATCGAGGATTCGCACCGCCTGTGCGAAAGAGTCCGCAAGCCATTCGGTGTCGTCGTCGCTGAACGCCACGTATTCGGTCTCGACCTGTTCGACGGCGAGGTTGCGCCCGGCCGCACCGAGGTTTGCGCCGCATTCGACGACGCGCACGGCAGGAAAGCGGGGCGCAAAGAGCGCCACGGTATCGTCGTCCGAACCATTGTCCCCTCTTCCGACGGGCACAGGGGACAGCAGCGCCAACAGTCGCTCGAATGTCCGCTCCACCTCGTGCGCGCGGTTGTAGGTCAACACCACGACTGTCAAGCGTGCATTCATCGTCTGCGTTTTCCGGTGCGCGAGAACCGAAGCGTGCAGCAAGCCGCGCTCCAAGACGGCGCCGGCGCGTGCATCCTCGCGGCGGGGCGTGCGCGCCGGCGCCGAATTACACGGCTTCTTTGTAAGAGCGTGGGGCCCTCACGCGACCGCGTAAAGATCACAGAAGCGTTGAGCCTTGATTGCAACGCTTCTGTAGCTTTGACCGGGACCCACTACCCATGGGCACACCGCGTGCTCGAACCGCCTCCAAGCGCCGCGTTCAAGGACCGGTGCGAGCGGACTGCCGGCGCGACGCAAGCGCGGGCCAAAACGTCTCCAGTCAAGGACCTACTATGAAAATCGCTCTGGTCAGTGAACACGCTTCGCCGCTCGCGGTGGCGGGCGGCGTCGACAGCGGTGGGCAGAACATCTACGTCGCCCACGTCGCCCGGCAATTGCACCGTGCGGGGCACCAGGTCGATGTGTTCACGCGGCGCGATCGGGCACTGTTGCCTGCTGTCTCGGATATGGACGGCGTGCGCGTCGTTCATGTACCGGCCGGCCCGCCCACCCAGGTTCCCAAAGAGCGCCTGCTGCCGTTCATGCCGGCGTTCGCCGATTTTCTCGTCGATTTCTGCCGCCGGGAACGGACGGCCTACGACGTGGTGCACGCGAACTTCTTCATGTCCGGACTGGCTTCGTTGAAGGTACGACGCACGCTCGGCATTCCGCTCGTGATCACGTTCCACGCGCTCGGCAAAGTGCGTCGGCAGCATCAGGGCACCGACGACGGCTTCCCCGATGCGCGCTTCGAAATCGAAGAGACGCTCGTACGCGAGGCGGACGCGATCGTGGCCGAATGTCCGCAGGATGCGACCGACCTGCGCACGCTCTACGGTACCGATGAGGCGAAAATCGAGATCGTTCCGTGCGGATTCGATGCGAGCGAATTCGGGCGCATGGACCGCGCCGCCGCGCGCGCGGCGATCAGCCGGCCT
>CBJMQH010000512.1:0-3925 GCA_966431825.1 uncultured Trinickia sp. | reverse complement strand
TCCTGCTCTACGGCCAGTGGCTCGTCACGCTCGCGATTGGCGCGTTTCTGCTCGTGCCCGTCGTCATGTCCGTCATGGCCGGCCTCACCGTCAACTATTTTCGCGGCGTGTCGAGCGGCCTCACGCTGCGCTGGCTCGAGCAAGTCTGGACGCAATATCACGGCTCCGTCCTGCTTTCGCTCGAAATCGCGTTCGCCACGCTCGCCATCACGCTCGTGATCGGCATACCAGCCGCATACGCCCTCGCCCGCAGCAAGACGCGTGTCGCGCGCCTCGTCGAGGAACTGCTCGTGCTGCCGATCGCACTGCCAGGCCTTGCCTCGGCACTCGCACTGATCGTCGTCTACGGCGGCATCACGTCGTTTCGCACGAGCGCCGCGTTCATCGTCGTCGGCCATGTCGTCTTCACGCTGCCGTTCATGGTCCGCGCCGTCGCCGCCGTTGCCGCGAGCGCCGACCTGCGCACGCTCGAAGAGGGTGCAGCCAGCTGCGGCGCAACGTTCTGGCAACGCTTCCTCACCGTCGTGCTGCCGAACCTGCGGCCCGGAATCGTCGCGGGCGCCCTGGCCGTCCTGACGCTCTCGATCGGGGAATTCAACCTGACCTGGATGCTCCACACGCCGAACACGAAAACACTGCCCGTCGGGCTCGCCGATACCTACGCGTCGCTACGGATCGAGATCGGCAGCGCTTACACGATCCTGTTCTTCGTGATGACGATCCCGCTGCTCGTCGCCACCCAATGGTTCGGGGCCTCGCAACGCGACCTCGTTCGCGCACGCCGGCGCAATCGCCCCGTCCGAGCGCCGCGCACGCAGACGCCGTTGGCGTCCGACGCGCCCTGAAGGCACGCCCAGCCGCGATGCCGTGCCCCCTCACGACCCCGTACCCGCTCCGATGAAACTCACGCCCGTTCCCATTTCGCTCACGCAATGCGCGAAGACCTTCCACGGCCAACGCGTACTCGAACCGCTCGATCTTTCGATCGGTGCCGGCGAAACGCTCGTCCTGCTCGGCCCATCCGGCTGCGGCAAAACCACGACGCTGCGCATCATCGCCGGCCTCGAAACGCCCGACGCGGGCGGCACGGTTCGCTTCGGTGCGGACGACGTGACGCAACTGCCCATCGAGCGCCGTCAAGTCGGCATGGTCTTTCAGAGCTACGCGCTGTTCCCGAACCTGACCGTACGCGGCAACATCGGCTACGGGCTCAAGATCGCCAAAGTCGAGCGCGTTCAGGCGGACCGGCGCGTCGACGAACTGCTCGCGATGATGCAGCTCGAAGCGCACGCAGACAAACCGATCGCCCAGCTGTCGGGCGGACAGCGTCAGCGCGTCGCCCTCGCCCGCGCCCTCGCCCGCGAACCACGCGTGCTGCTGCTCGACGAACCGCTCACCGCACTCGACGCACGCTTGCGCGACACGCTGCGGCGCGACATGAATGCGCTGCTGCGCGGGCTCGGCGTCACGACCGTCTATGTCACGCACGATCAGGCCGAAGCCATGGAGCTCGGCGATCGCATCGTCGTGATGGGCGCAGGACGCATCGAACAGATCGGCACGCCGCGCGACATCTACTATCGCCCCGCGAACCGCGCCGTCGCCCAGTTCGTCGGCACGATCAACCGGATCGAGGGACAATGGCGGGACGGCCAGTTCGCGACCACTGGCGGATCGGTATCGATTTCGTCCGCGGCGATGCAGGCAGATGACGGCAAGATGCGCACGGAAGTCTTCTTCCGTCCGGAAGACGCGCGCCTCGTCGAGCCGGCGGGTGCCGCGTTGCGCGGTACCGTGCAAACGGTCTCGTTTCTGGGGGAACGCACGCGCGTGAGCGTAGCCGGTGCGGCGCCCGACGCGCTCGTCATCGATGTCGCCGGTCGCATCGACCTGCTGCCTGGGACGGCCGTTGGCATTGCCGTTGCGTCGGAAGGACTGATTGCGCTGGATTGAAACGCGCGCCGACCCTAAAACGCAACGCGAATCACCATAAAACCGACGTACAGGACACGTTCATGCTGCTGGCCCAAATTAGCGATTTGCACATCAAGCGTCCCGGCGCGCTCGCGTATCGGCGCGTCGATACCGCCGCGGCGCTCGCGCGTGCCGTGGCACGCCTGAACGCAGTCGAGCCGCGCCTCGACGCGGTCGTCATCACGGGCGATCTCGTGGACCTTGGCAGCGTCGAGGAATACCAGCACCTCAAATCGCTGCTGGCGCCACTGACCGTGCCCTATTACCTGCTCGTCGGCAATCACGACGCCCGCGCCCCGCTGCGCGAAGTGTTCGACGATCATGCCTATCTGCGCAGCGGCGGTGCATTCGTGCACTACGCGGTCGATGTCGGCCCCGTCAAGCTTGTCGCTCTCGACTCTCAAGTGCCCGAAAAGAGCCACGGCGAACTTTGCGATGCGCGGCTCGCATGGCTCGAAAAGACGCTCGACGGGGCGCGCGGCCAACCGGTCGTCGTCGCCTTGCATCATCCGCCGTTCGTCAGCGGGATCGGCCATATGGACCGCCAACGGCTCGCGCCCGCGTCCGCAGACCGGCTCGCCGCCATCGTGCGTCGCTATTCGAATGTCGAGCGCGTGATCTGCGGCCACGTGCACCGCCCGATTTTCACGCGCTTTGCGGGAACGATTGCATCCGCGGTACCCGCGCCCGCCCATCAGGTCGCACTCGATCTGCGCGAAAACGCGCCGTCGGCCTTCCGCCTGGAGCCGCCCGCATTCGCGTTGCATGCTTACGACCGAGGCGCCGGACTCGTCACCCATCATGCCTACTTCGACGAAGGGGAAGGGCCCTACCCGTTCTACGAACCGAACGGCGAGTTGATCGATTGATGACTTGCTCTATCGATTGAAGGCGGCCCGCGGCGCCTCAGCTTGCGCGCCGCCTGTCGAACCAGAACGACAGTGCCACGCTCGCGAGGATCGCGATCGTCGCGAGGACTGTCGCGCTAGTAACCGGCTCGCCCAGCGCAATGGCGCCCAGCGCGACGGCCACGATCGGATTCACGTACATGCAGCTGCTTGCAACGAGCGGACTCGTATGGCGAATCAGATAGCCATAGGCGACGTAAGCCGCCGTCGTGGCTACGAGCATGAGATAGACAAAGGCGAACGACGCGGCAAACGTGAGGTGCGCGATGCGTTCTCCGCCCAGCAGGGCGATAACCGTCGAAATCGCGCCGCCCAGGCCGATCTGCAACGCCGTCGACAGAAACAAGTCGGCCGGCAGTTCGAGCCGACTCGCGAGATGGGCACCAGCCGCCCAGGCGAGCGCGCCGCAAAGAATGACGACGCTGCCGCTCGCCGAAGTCGTCGATCCCTCGCCACCGTTCAGGATCGCTACGCCGACAAGGCCGAGACCGACGGCCACCCATTCGCCTTTCGCGATCGGCCGACCTGCCACGGCCGAGATGACCGTGGCGAACAGCGGCACCGTCGCAACCATCACAGCGGCCGTGCCCGTCCCCACGCTGCGCATGCCGAACGCCAGCAGGCCGCTCGACAGGCCCACGAGCATCGTCCCGACGATGCCGGCGTTACGGACCTGCAGCCCGGACGGCAATGCGGCCGACCGGCGCAACGCAAAGAAAAACAGCCCCATGCCGGCCAGGACGTTGCGCAACCCCGACAACAGCAGCGGCGGGAACGATGCGAGCGCCACGTGGACCGCAAGGTACGAGGAGCCCCACGCCAGATAGACGACCGCCAGGGAAAGCGCAACGCGCCCGCCGCGCGATCGCGGCAAGCGCAGCCGGGCCAACCACGGCGGCCGTTCGGGCGTCATCGGGCCCGCCCACGGGGGCACCGTCGCGCGCGCAACCGGGCAGCGCTGCGGCCGGGACGCGGCGTCGCGCCAATGCGTCCCGGCGCGCAAGACACGGCAGAACGAACGGCGGGAAGCGGCAACGACATGG
>CBJMQH010000511.1:0-3930 GCA_966431825.1 uncultured Trinickia sp. | reverse complement strand
CGGCCGAGATGACGACCAGATTGCGCATCGAATGTTCGCGGATCACCTTGTCGATCGTCAGCCCGAAGGCCGCGGCCGGGATCAAGCTCAAGAACATCGAGAAAAGCGTCGATACCGCCAGCACGGTGAGCGACCGCCATTTGCCGGCGAGAATCTCGCGGCCCGGGGCGGCGAGAAACGGCGCTTGCGCCGCCTCGGTCGGCTCACCGAACGCCGTATGGGCCGTCTTGCCTTCTTCGAGCGGCCCCGATGAATCGGACAACGAAGAGACCGAGGAGACGTTCACGACGACAGCTCCTCTTGCCTGAGCGCCTCGATCCCCGCCGCGACCTGCGCAAGTGTCTCGCTTTCGAAAAAGTCGCGAATCGTCATATCCACGCCGAATCGTTCGCGCACTCGCGCCAGGACGCGCATCGCCATCAACGAATGACCGCCGAGCGTAAAAAAGTTGTCGGTCATCCCGATCGGCGCAACGTCGAGCATCTCGCTCAACAAGTCGGCGAGCTGCTTTTCGACATCGGTCGAGGGGCCGATCCACGATGTCTGCAGCAACGGAGCGTCAAGCAACGCCAACGCGCGCCGATCGATCTTGCCCGTGATCGTGAGCGGCAAGTCCTCCAATTGGACGAAACCGCTCGGCACGGCGTAGTCGGGCAGCGACAGCTGCAGATGCCGCCGAAGCGCCGCCGCATCCAGTGCTTCGCGCCGAGACGTGACATACGCAATCAGCGTGAGCTCGTGTTGCGCACTCGACTTTGGCACGACGGCGACTTGCCGAATGTGCGGATGACGCGACAAGACAGCCTCGATCTCGCCTGTCTCGACGCGCGCACCGCGGATCTTGAGCTGATGGTCTGTTCTGCCCAAAAATTCCAACTGCCCATCCACTCGCCAACGTACCCGATCACCCGTGCGATAAAGGCGCGCCCCCGCTGCAAACGGGTCCGGCACGAAACGTTCGGCTGTCAGGTCGGGCCGTCCGACATAGCCACGCGTCAAGCCGGGTCCGCCGATATAGAGCTCGCCGCACACGAGCGGCGCGACCGGATGCATCGCCGCATCGAGGACCAGCGCATAGGCATTGGCGATCGGCCGGCCGATCGGGATGCGTTCGCCGATCGCTCGGGAGGCGTCGGTCCATGTCGTCGTCATCGTGCACTCGGTAGGGCCGTACTGATTGAAGATGCCAACCTGAGCGCCGAGGCGGTCGCGAATATGAGCGCAGAGCTGACGGTCGAGGACTTCGCCGCTGAGCAGCACCGTCTTCAGGCTGGGAACGGGTGCGAGCGACGCCCCGCAGATGGCACGCACGAAGCTCGGCGTGCCGCTGAGCAGACGCGTGACCGCGTGCCGCGTCAGTTCGGCTCGGTAGCTCGCCGGATTGCGCGCCTCGGCGCTGGGAACGAGCACGAGCTTCGCCCCAACGGACAGCGGCCCGAAAATGTCGCGCAGGGACGCATCGAACGAAAGCGCCGACATGTTCAAGACCGTGTCCTCGGCGGACAACGCGTATTGCCGCGCCATGGCCGTCAGGTAGTTCACCGCGCCCGCGTGATGTCCCGCCACGCCCTTCGGCGTTCCGGTCGAGCCGGACGTATAGACGACATAGGCCAGATTGCCGCCGTGCAGCCGAGGCAGCGCACGCGCGTGTTCGTCGATGCCGGAGGCCAGGGCATCGGCGACGTCGATCAGTTGTACCGCGCTGTCGTGCATCAGCGGGGCGGACCCGGCATCCACGATGACGCATTGCACGTTCGCATCCGCGAACATGAAATCGAGCCGACGGCGGGGCAGTTCAGCGTCCAGCGGTACGTAAGCACCGCCCGCGGCAAGAATGCCGAGCAGCGCGACGATCATGTGCGACGAGCGCTCGACGCAGAGCCCGACCGGCGTCTCCGGCGCAACACCCAGCCGCATGAGCGTTTGCGCGACGCGCCTTGCCCCGCTGGCGAGTTCGCCGTAAGTCAGGCGCAACGTGCCTTGCACCAGCGCCACGGACTGCGGGGAGCGGCGCGCCTGCGCATCGAAGAGCGCATACAAGCTCGTGTCGGGAACGGCCTCGATGGATGGAGCGCTCCACCTGCGCAGCAGCGCGTCGCTGGCTTCGGCCGTCAGCGGGCTCAACGACGAAAGCGGCGCGAGCGGCGCCGCGAGGATTGCGTCGATCAATCGCTGCCATTGCCCGACGAATTCCTTCATCGTCTCCGGTTCGAACAAATCGAGCGAGAACCCGAGCGTTCCGCTCAGCTCGTCGGGCTGTTCGAACAGGGCGAGCGCCAGATCGAACTTGCACGCGTGCGTGTCGATCAACGCGGCCGACACGCTCAACCCATCGATCGGTGCGGACGGTGCCACGCCGGGCTGCAATACGAATTCGGCTTGCACGAGGCTCTGACCGGGGCCGCCGCGGCCCTTGCGCAGTTCGGTCGCGACATGCGAGAACGGCGCGGACGCGGCTCGCTGGGCAGCCAATACGACTTCGCGAACACGCGCCAGCCAGGCGCGGAAGGTCGGGTCGCCCGATAGATCGCCCCTGAGCACGACGATGTTTGCGAACAGGCCGACGATTTGCTCCGTGTCGAGCGTGCTGCGATTGGCAAACGGCGAGCCCACGAGAACGTCCTCTTCGCCGCTCCAGCGCGACAGCTGCAGTTGGAATGCAGCAAGCAGCAACATGAAGAGCGTTACCCCCTCGGCACGCGCCAGGGCTCGCAACGCCTCGAGTCTGGGTCCGCGCAGCCGGACTTCGACCGCGCCGCCGCGAGAGGAGCGCGGGGCGCCATGCGCGTGATCCACGGGCAATGCGAGCCTGTCGGGCGCGCCCGAGAGCTGACGGCGCCAATAGGCAAGTGGGTCCGCCAAGCGTCGATCGTCCCCGCATTCACCCGCCACCCAGTCGAGATATTGCGGCGCGGACGCGCTGAACGGCGGCTCGGCACCGCGAATGAACGCCGCATAGCCGTCGATCGCCTCCTGCACGATCCGACGCATCGACCAGCCGTCGGCAACGAGATGATGAACGACGATCGCGAGGCGATGTTCGGTCGGGGCGATACGCCACAAGCGGAATCGGCAAGGTGCGCCCGTGGTCAGGTCGAACCGCTCGACCGCGAACGCATGAATGTGCGCAGCGAGGTCACCGTCCCCATCACGAACATCGAGTGCAATCGCTGGCGGCTCGACCACGCGCTGCATGACGGCGTCACCGCGGACGGAAAACCTCGCACGCAGCATGCCGTGTCGTTGCACGACAGAGGAAAGCGCCCGAGACAAGGCACGCACGTCGAGCCGACCGGACAGCATAAGCTGAACGGCAATGTGGTACGCCCCGTTTTCCTCGCTGCGTTGCTGGTCCAGCCAGACGCTGGCCTGAATGGGCGACAGGGGCGCTTCCGACACGGGGCTGCTCATCCTACCCTCGCGCGAACCGGAAACCGCGGTCACCACGCGTTCGCCCCCGCCGTTCGCAACGATATCGGCGACATGAACCGCGAACGCTTCGAATGTTGGAGTACGAAACAGCTGATCGATGTCGACTTCGATACCCCAGAGCGCCCGAATCCGAGCGCTCAAGGCCACCACCGCGAGCGAGTCCCCCCCCAGTTCGAAGAAATGGCTGCGCGCATCGATGTCCGTGGTGCGCAACACCTCGCGCCAGGCCCCGGCGAGCGCTGCCCGGACGCCTCCGTGCGCTGCAGGGTCGGCGGCGTCCGTGACCGCCGATGTCTCTCGCCGTTGATCGTCGGCATGCCACTGTGCGAGGACGTCGAGCGAGCCTTAGTAGAACGCGGTTCGCGCAGCCGCGCGCTGAATTTTGCCGCTCGTCGTGACCGGCATGACGCCCTGGCGAACGAGCACGATCGAAGCAGGCGCAATCCCATGCGCCTCCGTGACCGCCGCGCGAATGGCGCGGATGATTTCATCGGTTTC
>CBJMQH010000510.1:0-3939 GCA_966431825.1 uncultured Trinickia sp. | reverse complement strand
CCGATCGTCTTGCGCCGGTTCAGTTCGGTCCACAGCAAGACACCCGTCAACGAGAGCAGGATCATTGCCCCGGCAAACGTATCGATGAAGAGGACCCAGCCGATACTCATACCCACGCCCCGGTGCAGGTTCGAGATCGACGCCAGCAGCGCATTGTCGCTGCGCTTCAACGTGACGTAGTCGTTCCCTGCCCAGTACTCGGCCGTGACGCTCTGACGAGGGCCCGCGAATGTAATCTGCCAGTGCTCGGGCTGCAGCGTCTCGTGCTCGCCCCATGCAACGGGGTGTGCAGGATCCTTCTGCACGCGCCCGAGCCGCGCGGGCAATGCAAGATCGTGCTGCGTGCGCAGCCACTGAGCCAGCGCGTGCGGCGACTCAGGCACCGGACGCGGCATCGCGATTTGCACCGTCGCGACACGCGGTACACCCGTCGATATACGCAACGGCTCGCCGCGATGATTGAGCAGAAAGCCCGTCACCCCGAACAAGAGGCCCATCGCCGCACCCCACAGCCCCACCCAGCCGTGGACCCTGCGCAGCCATTTGATAAACGTGGCGCGGCGCGAGCGTCCGGCACGTGGTTCGCGCTCGGCAGCCGATCGCCGCGAGCGGGAAGGTCCCTGCGTATCGATTCGTACTGCTTCGGAAGCAACGCTCATGTTTCGCTCCAGATTCGCAGCAGGTTGTGATAGCAGCCGACAAGGCTGCGCCGCGCCTGCGCGTCGGCACCGGACGCATTCAGGCGTTGGATCGCCGTGTCCATGTCGAACAGCATGGCGCGCTGCGCATCGCCGCGCACCAGGCTCTGCACCCAGAAGAAGCTCGCGAGCCGCACACCGCGTGTTACGGGCGTGACCTGGTGCAGACTCGTGGCCGGATAGACGATCATGTCGCCCGCAGGCAGCTTCACCTGCTGCACGCCGTACGTGTCCTCGATCAGGAGTTCCCCGCCGTCATACTCGTCAGGGCCGGTGAGAAAGAGCGTCGCCGACACGTCGGTGCGCAGTTTCATGCCGTTGGGCAATATGCGTACGGCACCGTCCACGTGGCTGCCGAACGTCATGCCGGGCTCGTAGCGGTTGAACAACGGCGGATAGACCTGATTCGGCAACGCCGCGCTGATGAACAGCGGATGGCGCTCGATCGCCGACACGATGGTCTCGCCCAGTTCGCGTGCAATCGGCGAATGCTCGGCGATCTGCCGATTGTGTTTGACGGGCGCGCCCGAGTAGCCGGCCGTTGCACGGCCGTCGACCCAGGCATCGCCCGCCTGATCGAGGCGTACACGCATCGCGCTCACCGTTTCAGGCGTCAATACGTTTGGAATGTGGATCAGCATTGCATGTCCCGTTGCATGGCGTCGCCGAGCGGCCGCCTCTTGTCAGAACCGGTAGTTCGCCGTGGCAAGCAGTGTGCGGCCGATGCCCGGTACGGAACGCCCGCCATCGGACTGAATCAGCGCGTCGTAGTACGCCTTGTTCGTAAGGTTCAGCAGATTCAGGCGGACGTCCCAGTTCTTTTCGCGGTACTCGGCCATCGCGTCCCAGCGCGTATAGCCGCTGACCCGCACGAGATCGTTACTCGCGGCATAGCGCGCCGACATGTAGGTCGGACCACCGCCCACCGTCCAGTGCGGCGTGAACGCATAGGTCGACCACAACGTGAGCGTGTTGCGCGGCGTGTTCGCGGGCGTCTTGCCTTGCGTGCCGTCGAGCGCGCGCAGGATCGTGCCGTTCATATACGTAAAGGCACCGGCCACCTGCCAGTTCTCGGTGAGATGGCCCGTGACGCCGGCCTGGAAGCCGCGCACACGAATGTCGCCTTCGAGCACGTAGATGCCCGCCGAGGTCTGGGTACGCGCGTTGTCCTTCTCTTGTTGGAATACCGCCGAAGTCACGGACAGATTGCCGCCAAGGAAGTCCCACTTGCCGCCCACCTCGTACGACTTCGTATGCTCCGGCGCGAGGTTCTGCGTCGTATTCGTCACGACGAGCGATTCGAGCGACGGATTGAACGAGGTCCCATAGGAGAAGTAATACGACTGCCCGTCGGTCGGCTGGTATATCGCGCCCGCCCGCACGCTCGTGAAATAGTTTGTTTGAGCCGCATAGGACGGGGCGTTGATCGTGTTGCCGATATGGGCCTGGAAGCGATCCCAGCGCAGGCCGCCGACCAGTTTCCAGTGCTGCCCGATCGAGAGCGTGTCGTTGGCGTAGGCCGCGAGCGAGGTCGCGCCCGACTCGGCATGATTGCCGACGCTCGTGGTCACGTTCGACGGCGTGGCGACGTACGCGGGGTTCAGCAGCGAAAGGATCGGCAGATTGTTGCGGATCGTCGCCTGGTTCGTATAGCTGTCGTGGCCTATTTCGACGCCGGCGACCACGTCATGCCGGATAGGGCCTGTGCCGAATCGGTATCGAACCATCGTGTCGTTATAGACCGAGTGATTTTCGATCACACGATCGTGGCTGCCAAGGCGCACATAGAGGCGCTGGAAAGGCAGCGACGTGAAGTTGCCGTTCGAAAGGGGCGTGCTCGACGAGAGCGGCCCCGTCAGCACGGCGCTCGCTCCCGTCTCCCTCGCATCGGTCAGCGAGTGCGAGAAGGCGGTGCGATTGCCGATGCTCAACCGATCGTCGAATTTGTGTTCGACGCGCGCCGACACCGTCTGCAGGTCCTGGATCGTCCGGTCGTCGGTCAATCCGTAGAACGCATGCGTCGACACCGGCGCTGGACGCCCGTTCAGTGCGGGCACCCCGTAGTCGGGCATGTCGTAGTTGTGTTGAATCAGCGCGGAGAGCGTGATTTCGGTCGGCGTACCGATCCCCAGGCGCAGCGTGGGCGCAACGCCGTAGTCCTTGTTCTTCATCTGGTCGCGCGTCGAACCGAGCGACTGACCGAACGCGTTGATCCGCAGTGCGCCCGTTTCGCCGAGCGGACGATTGATGTCGACGGTGCTCCGGTAGCGCGCGTTCGTGCCCACGGTCGTCGAGACTTCGGCCGACGGCGTGCGGTTGGCTTTTTTGGACACCTGATTGATCACGCCGCCGGTCGATCCCCGGCCGAACAACATCGACGACGGACCATAGAGCACTTCGATTGCATCCAGATCGAACGTATCGCGGTAGTACTGGTTGCGGTCCCGAAAACCGTCGAGATAAATGTCGTTCTGAGCGGTGAAGCCGCGCAGATTGATGTTATTGCCGATCTGGCCGCCTTCCGCGCCGCCAATGGTAATGCCCGGCGCGTTGCGCAAGGCATCCTGGAACGACGTGGCGCCCTGCGAGGTCAGCAACGCCTGATTGATGACGGTGACGGACTGAGGAATATCGCGCAGTGCCGTGGGCGTTTTCGCGCCGGCGCTGGACTGGCCCGCCTGAAAGTCCCGCGTGTCGCGGTGCTCCCATACCGCGACCGTGGGAAGCGTCGAGCCCGCCGCTACGACGGAGGGAGCCGCTGCCGCGGCCGCGGCCGATGCCGCAGACGCAACGGGCGGCGCAACGGCCTGGCCTGCCTGCTGCGCGAGCGCGGCGGGCGCAAAAGGTACGGCAAAAGCTAGCGCGAGGGCACTCGCGAGCGGCGTCCTGTTCAACATTGGGGTTCCTGTTCCGACGAAATCCCGACTCACCCGGCGTGCGCATGGACGCACGGATGGTGCGGATTGACGTTGGCTGGCTGGCGGCCCCTTTTCTTCTCAGGGAATCGACGCTTGGCTGGCTTTTGCTAAGCAGATCGAACGGATCGATCTAAATGAGAATCGATATCATTCCACATTCGTCGGAATCTTTCAATCGATTGGTTGTCCTGAACGCCGAGCGACCCGCTCAGTGCGCCGGTACTTTGGCCAATGCCGCCTGCCGCGTGCGGCCTCGCCCTGCCGCCTTCGCCGCATAGAGCGCCTGGTCGGCCGACTTGATCAGCGCTTCGAACGATTCGTGC
>CBJMQH010000509.1:0-3952 GCA_966431825.1 uncultured Trinickia sp. | reverse complement strand
GGAAGATCGACGTTCTCCAACGAGATCGATTCGGCGGGCGACGGATACAGATTGACGACGGGCGTGCAAAACAGCTTGAAGTTCGTTGCGCTCAAACCGCGCAGCAGCACGGCCGGCTGGGAATCGTAGGACAGACCGCTGATCGGGAGATGCAGCGTCACTCGGTTGCAAGGGCTGGCGCCATGTAGCAGCGCAGCCAAATTCACGTCGATGAAATCGAACTTCTGCGGGAAGGAAAAGTATTCGAGCAGCGTCCTGAATTGCGTTCGGTGGCTGCCCGCTTGCCCGATGACGGCCTCTGCGTCGTCGAAGCCCGCTATCGACAACGGGACGGCATCGAGCGCGATCCATTGGCCGCGTGGCCCCGCTTGCGAGAATGCGCGCTTCGCACGCAGCATGAGTGTGTCGAGTGCCGCCGCTACCGTGCGGCGGTCACCGTCGACGAACACGCGTACGGCCTTGGGCACGCCCTGATTGATCGACGCACCGGCTGTGCGCGCGGCAAATGTGATGGACACAATCCCGCTCGTATCGTCGGCCAGTCGGATACCTGGCGGTGCTGAAGTCGTGGGTGCGTAACGTGCCTCAACGATCTGCAGCGGCGCGAATGTGACGTCGTAGACCGTCCGAAACGGATACTCGCCAGTGCGCGTCTTCAATTCGGTGCCGCGATCGATCGTGGCGGGTTGCGTCAGTTTCTCGATTGCGTGGGTGCCTTCGAACTGCGCGATCGCGCAAGAGGGAAACGGTCGAAGATATTCGGGATACAGGGTTTCCAGTAGTGCGGTCGGGAGTTCCGGCAGCCGGTCGTGCAGGCGGTCGCTGGCCCGTGCGTTCAATAACGCAGCGGATTGAATCAACCGCTCGACATGGGGATCCTCGGAATGTTCCCCTGAAATCGCAAGCCGAGCAGCCGCCTTCGGGTAACGTTGCGCGAACTCGCGAAGCGAGGCGCGCAGCAGCGCAAGTTCGCGTTCGTATTCGGGAAGGAGGTCGTCCATCGGGGGCGGTGGCGGTTGGGAGTAGCGATGCACGGCGCGGTTTTCGCGCTGTGCATCCAGGGACGGTGGCGAGCGAAGCTGATCAGGTTTGGCTCTGCTCGCCGTTATGGCTACGATCGGCCGGAGGACGACAAGCTGGAAATCAGCGTCGCGCCGCAAGACGTTTTGTGTCCATCGAACGCGACCGGTTTGCCATCGACGACGAATTCCGCGTCGCCTTCGGCAATCACGCAGTACTGATGGCCTTGCATGGGGCAAATGCACGGGTCGCCAAGACGTGCGACGGGGCGGTCCATGACCTTGCTCGTTGCGCTGCCGGTCAAGACGCGGCCGCCGTGGCTCGTGGCATCGCTTTCGCGGATGATTCCTCTCATGGGTCGCCCTATTCGGTGAAACCTTGTGTCGGGTACGAGACGCCGCGGCGACGGCCCCACCACGGCAGGTAGGCGTTGTTCTCGCCGCGTGCGCGGAACCACGGCCGCTCGGGATCGATCGGGATCAGTTGCGCCGGAGGCGTTACGACGACTGCGGTCAGATGTGCGGGGTCTGTCGTGCCTGCGACCAGCACGTGACCGCCAAGATGATTGGCTCGGCCGATTGCCAGCACCACATCGGTCAGCGCAGTACCCGCCCCCATCTCGCCGAGCAACGCCGGCGTGTTGAAGGTCTGCTTGTTGAAATCGAACTCGGGCAGCGTTTCGGTCAAAGAGCGTCCCAGTGCGGCGATCCGCTCGGAGGCGGCGTCGCCGCCACGGCCAGCATCGTGAATCACGTAAGCGATGTCCGTGGATTTGATGCCGGCGTTGGTCGATGCGGTATCGATTGCCGACTTCCAGGCCTGAATCGCGCGTGCCGTACCGGGCTTCGATTCGAAGGTACTGACGTCTGCGGTGGCGGCTTGGCTGATCCAGGCGAGGGGATCACGGCCCGTTTCCATTTGCGGCCCCGCCAGGATGAGCAGCACCATGTTCTCGTTCATCTGCTCGTCCTTCGGCGGGAAGCTGGGGGCGTCCCAGTTCATCACCCAGACGCTTTCTTTCGGGTGCGACCGGAGATAGTCGAGCGCCTTGTTCAACGACGTGAAGCCGGCGTTTGGGCCGCCGGGGGTTACGTGGACGTCGGGGGGGGTGCTCTTCGTCCAGAGATCCTTGAAGTGGGTATTGCCGATGTTGAATACAGATGCGATCTCGTCGCGCAGGTAGCCGCCGGCCTGCACTGGATCGAGCCGGCCGGCCGGAATTGCGTATTCGACATGGATGCCGGCAAGTTCGTGCCACTCCCGCTTATTCGATGACGCGACCGTGTAAAAGTAGTGCGGGCTCAGGACGTAGCGGTCACCGAAGAGCTGCAACAGCTCATCGACATACTTTTCTTGAAAGCCCTTGAATGTTTCTGTCCCGCGAACGCCATCCGCTACGATCGCAACAGGCTGCACAGAGCTGTACTTGACAGGCTTTGCCCTCACCATATCGTCGTTGGGGTTGGGCTTAACAAGGCCTAAAGTCCACAAGAGCTGCCATTCCGTCGGATAGTCGCGTCGCTGAAGGGGGTTAAGCCACTCCAGCCCGACCACCTGTGCAACGAATGGTTGCGAAGACGTGACTGGCTCAGCTTCGATCGCTGGCTTGTGGAGCGCCTGAGCCGCCGCTGGAGCGGCTGCTGCGCTGGTCAAGAAAAACACGGCGGTGGCCAGCAAAGCTGGCAAGGTAAAAATTCGGGTAATCAATTGACTGGAACTCCAAGAGCGATATGCGGTTTCAATGGAAAACATCAGTGCTGCCGCGACGATCATGACGACGAGCAGCACAGAGAACGCCAAGCCGAGTCGGCGGCGCCATGTTGCGATGAGCCTCAGACGATGCCATCTCGGTGGTCACGGATCTTCGTCGGCAGGCCCGCATCCGCATCGGATGCGACCCAGTCTGCAACCGACATCTTCTTCACGGTCCCTTTTTGGAAGTACTCGAAATAGGGAGAGCTGGGGTCGCTCTTGTCCAACCCTTTCCCAAATCGCCAATCGGCCGCGATGCGAAGGGACACGAGGTCGCCGCCCGACAAGTAACACAACCCGACAGCCACATCGTAAGCGAGCGCCATCTCCGCATGATCTGCGTTCGTCATGATCGTCGAGTGATTCGTCGCGTTGTTGTTGAGGCCGCTCGAGAGAATTTCATCGATTTGCCCTTTGCGCCAAACTTCGTAGTCGATACCAGCGCTCGCCGGATCGTCCTCGCCCCGCACGTTACCTTCGCCATCCACCCAGTCCCGGTTGTGCGTCCGTCGCGCCAGCATTCGCAGCGTTGCGTGATCCTCGTAGCGCTGTCCTGCTTCGCTTTGCACATCGCCCTTCCCTTTTCCCGACCACGCGTCGTATGGATCGTTCGGATTCAGCGTCGTTCCGTCGTCGCCCTTGTTTTTGTTACGTGCGTCGGCGGGCGGGTCGAAGCCCTCGTTGAACTGGCTCGTCAAATCTCCATCGTCCACAGACGCAGGCGCGCCGTAGCGCATCGCCTGCGGCGAGAACGTTTTCTTCAAGGCCGGTGCGTTGATATAAATCTGCCAATCCTTGTCAGGCGTTGCATTGACGGGAATCTTCGAGAACACATTGAACAAATACAGGGCAGGCGCCGAGGCCAGCGTAAGAAGCTGCGCGATCGGGTTCGTATTCGCCCTCAAGGCACGACCCAGCGCAAAACGCGCCGGAGGCGACGGCGGGAACCAGAACCCCTCCTTCTCGTTCTTGCTGTTGCGCCAATCGTCACGCCAGTAGTGGTAATAAACGCCTGTCGTCCCCACCGCAAAGCCCGACGAAAAAACGCGCTGCGTGAATACGCCGTCCGCATTCGTGTCCGCGCGCTCCTTGTTGCTCATACCGCGCCAGCCGATACCGGCCACCGTCGCCGCCGACACCACCTGATCGTGCGCGCAACAGTACAAGGTCACGCGGCCAT
>CBJMQH010000508.1:0-3957 GCA_966431825.1 uncultured Trinickia sp. | reverse complement strand
GAACGCGGGCGCCGCACGTAACACGCGACCTTCTTCGTGAAGCCGCCTCGGTTGCAGCGCCCTGATCGGCGCTGCAACCGAAGCGCGCCGCATCAGTTGGCTTCGGCCTGCAATTGACGTGTGGCGGGCGGCTCCGAACGGCGTTCGCCGAGGTACGCGCGGGCGAGGTCGTGCCGGCGTTCGGCCGGCTTGTACCTGAGGTAGCCGAGGATCACATCGACGATCGAGCGCTCGACGGCATCGGTCGAGAAGTGCCAGGGCGGCTCGATCACCGCGGCGTGCACCATCGCTTCGGTCACCTGAAGAATGGACCAGGCGGCCAGATCGAGGTCCGATGTGCTGATCTCGTGCTTATTCGCTTCGAGCAGCCCACGCACCTGACAGAGGATCTGGTGGGCGGCGGGGCTTTCGTCGATCGGCGCATCGAAGAAGCGGAACTCCTGCTCGAGCACCCTGTGCAGTTCGGGGGCCGATTCGTGCTCGCTCATCATCGCGCGTACAACCGCTTCGATACTCGCTTCGAGGTTGCCGGGTCCGACCGCGAGCAGGCATTGCTCGATCTTCCTGGCCATATGCGCCGCATGCCGCTCGTGCAGGGCGGCAACGAGCGATTCCTTGGGGGGGAAATACTGATACACCGAGCCGACGCTGACGCCTGCACGGGCGGCCACCATATTCGTGGTCATGCCGGCATAGCCGCGTTCGGCGAGAAGCCGCGCCGTCGCTTCGAGAATCAGTTCGACCATCTGTTCGGATCGTGCTTGCCTTGGGCGTTTGCGCGGTTGAGGAAACGCTTTCATACAGGGGCTCCTGACAATATGCGTCCGCTTATTGAGGCTGAGGCGAGAGAGGTCTCCAAACCTGTCCGGTGGCCTTTGCCGCAAACCCGTATCGGCGAGTTGGCGAGCGACCACAGTTTGCGTGTCGAGTAGGCTACCAGAATATGAGATGTGCATATCGTCATTTTGTCGATCGCTATAGCGGCGGTTTTGTGTAGTTATGTCAGTTGTGTGTTCGGTTGTCGGCCCCGATCATGGATTCACGAGGCGCGGGTTGGGCGCGGATCTGTGCGCAAAAATGCACCGTGCGATCGTGTGTCGGGCACTCGAGGTGCGTCGCGCGACGCATTGTGGTGCATAAAGGTAGTCAATCTATTTGATAAGAAAAACGGGCGTCGAGTCAAAATTCCATTTTTTTGAAATAAGCAATCGTTGAGGCGGTTGGTGGGCGGAAATCGGTGCGGCTGGTTTTCGCCCGGTCGTGTGGCCGTTGTCAGACGGGGTGTTCGGAGGATGCGATAAATGCGAGTAGCAATGCGGATAGGCGCGCCTGACCACCTACCAAAAATCTGGAGTTGACGAAAGGCGGAGCAGATGAATCCCGATTTGGTCATGCCGTAGCGGTGCCTTGCTGTCACGGTGCCGGCAATTGCAAGTGCTTGGAGTGAAAGGCTTAGTCCGGGGTATTGGCCGGATATGGGGCCCGTGAGATGGGGGCTTGAGCAGTGCAATGTAGTAGAGGTGATTAGAGCCGAAAACGCGAGTTGCTGGAGGCATGCTAACTACATACTATGCGCCACAGGTGCATGAACGTCTAAGGCACCGTCCGCAATCACGCTCGATCCGGAATCGAGTCACGTGAATTTCTCATCAAATTTAAATTCGAGGTAGCTATGGGCGAAGCCGGCTATACGACGCATATCGAAGTCAAATATCGTGATACGGACTCGATGGGTCATGTGAGCAGTCCTGTGTATTACGACTATTTGCAGCATGCCTACTTGAGCTATATGTTCGATTTGCTCAAGATTCCGCGCGATCAGAAACTGCCGCATATCATGGTGAAGACGTCGTGCGAATACGTGCAACCGGCATTCTTCGGCGAGTCGCTGTCGATCGAAAGCCGTGTCACGAAGTTCGGAACGAAGAGCTTCGAAATGGAACACCTGATGCGTCGTAACGACGAGCAAAACTCGATCGTTGCCAAAGGTTTGTCGACGCACGTGATGTTCGATTACAAGGAGAACCGCACGACCGTCGTTCCCGACGATTTCAAGGAGCAGGTCCAGCGCTATCAGACGCGCTGATCTGCCGACACGGCCGAATGCGCCCGACGCGGCAATGCGTGGGCGCGACCGGCCGACATTATGCGCACGGCTGGCGCCGCGCATCAGAAAAAACGATAGCGATGAGGGACGTATGCGTTTGAACTGGACGGCCGAACAATCGGCCATTCGAAGCCAATATGCCGCGCTCGGCGCGGAAATCGCCGAGGCGGCATGCGCGCATCCGGAAGGGTTCGACTATGCGGGCTGGAATCGGCTGCGCGACGAAGGGCTGTGGCGACTGATCGTGCCCGTCGACGGCCGCGCCGGCGACGAGCACTGGTGGACATTCACGGCTGCGCTCGAGGGCCTGGCGACGACGATCGTCACACCCGAGCTGCTGCTCTCGGTGATTGCGCAGGCGGGCATGGTGCGGGCGCTCGTGCGGCACGGCACGCCGGCCCAACAAGACCGGTATCTCGGCGCGATTCTGCGCGGCGAGGTCAGCGCCACGGGCATCGCCGAGCCGACGACGGGGACGGACGTGCGCAGCATCACGTCTTCGTTGACCGAGGCCGGCGACGGCTATCGCCTGAACGGCAGCAAGTTCAACATCGCGCACGCACCGATCATGGATTTCGCGCTGATCGTCTGCCGTGTGAGCGAGTCCGACACGAACAACATCGCGCTCGTGCTGCTCGACAAGGGTGCGCAGGGGCTCGAGGCCGGTCGCGTCGACGACAAACTCGGCAACCGCAACCTGCCGACCGGCGCGCTGCATTTCAACGACGTGCCGGTGCAGAAATCGCAGATCCTTGGGGTTCCGGGCCGCGGGCTCGGCACGCTCATCGACATCATTTCGCTCGGGCGCCTCTATTACGGGCTCGTGGCGGCGAATCTCGCGGCACCGGCGCTCGTTCAAGCGCAGCAGTACGCCGCGCACCGCGACAGCTTCAAGAGCACGATCGACCAGCACCAGTACGTGCAAAAGCGTCTCGTCGACATCCGCATCGGCATGGAGCGCTCGCGCTGGCTCGCATACGGTGCGCTCTCTCAACTGCTCGCGGGCGAGCGCGAGGCGCTGCTCTCGTGCTCGATTGCGAAGCTCGTCGGCGCGGAGGATCTCATCAACGCGGCGACGAGTCTCGTCAAGCTGTACGGCAGCCTCGGCTACCACAACGGCGGCGTCGCAGAACTCATGAAGAATGCGCTCGGTTTCGCCAGTGTCGGGGGCACCGAGGAAATGCACCGCAAGAATATCTTCAACCAGATGCAGCGTCTCGCGGCGTGAACGCGCAGCCGCGCGCAGCGCGAAAGAGCGCCGCCGGCCGCATCGCCCGTCACTTTTAGGAGAGAGACCATGTCCCTGGCGGTCAGAGATCGCGAAAGCGTAAGCACAGCGAAGATCATGAAGCCGGCCGCGCTCAAAGCGGTGCTGCCGCGCGGCGCGCGCGAACATCACTGTGTGATCGCGTCGCGCCACGCGATTGCTGAGATTCTGCATGGTGCGAGCGACCGGCTCGTCGCCATCGTCGGCCCTTGTTCGATCCACGATCCGGACGCGGCGCTCGAGTATGCCGAGCGTCTCGTGAAGGAGCGGGAGCGGCTTGCGGACGACATCGAACTCGTCATGCGCGTCTACTTCGAAAAGCCGCGCACGACGGTCGGGTGGAAGGGGCTCATCAACGACCCCGCGCTCGACGGCAGCTTCGACATCGAGCGCGGCTTGCAGCTGGCGCGGCGACTGATGCTCGACATCACGGGCATGGGCCTGCCGATCGCCGTCGAGTTTCTGGATCTGGCCACGCCGCACTACCTCGCCGACCTCGTCAGCTGGGGCGCGGTGGGCGCGCGCACGACCGAGTCGCAGGTGCACCGCGAACTCGTGTCGAGCCTGCCTTGCCCGATCGGCT
>CBJMQH010000507.1:0-3966 GCA_966431825.1 uncultured Trinickia sp. | reverse complement strand
CTAAACAAAAAGACGAGCAAGAAGGGTTTGACCTTCTTGCCCGTCGCGGTGCCTGGTGCGTCGTGCCGTGCGGCAGGACGTTAGATTGTGCCCAGTTCCCGGCGCAGGAATTCGTGGAAGTGCTGCATGCCGTCCTCCATCGGGCTCTGGTACGGCCCGACCTGCGATTCGCCGCGCTTCATCAGGGCGAGCCGGCCGGCGTCCATCCGCTCGGCGATCTCGTCGTCCTCGCGGGCCGTTTCCATATAGGCCGCGCGCTCGGCTTCGACGAACTCACGCTCGAACAGCGCGATCTCCTCGGGATAGTAGAACTCGACGATGTTCGTGGTCTTGCGTGTGCCTTGCGGGATCAGCCAGGACACGACGAGCACGTGCGGATACCACTCGATCATGAGGCCCGGGTAATAGACCATCCAGATCGCGCCGTACTCGGGGGTCTTGCCTTCGTACATGCGCAGCACTTCGTCATGCCACTTCCGGTACACGGGGCTGCCCGCATGCGCGAGCCCGTTGTGCACCCCGACCGTTTGCACGCTGTACCAGCTGCCGAATTCCCACTTGAGATCGTCGCAGTTCACGAAGCGGCCGAGCCCGGGATGGAACGGGACGACGTGATAGTCCTCGAGGTACACCTCGATGAACGTTTTCCAGTTGTAGTTGCATTCGTGTACTTCGACGTGATCGAACAGGTAGTTCGAGAAGTCGAAATGGTGCTGCGTGCCGAGCCGAGCCAGGTCCTTCGCGACATCGCGGCCTTGCGCCTCGAACAGCAGCCCGTGCCAGTTTTGCAGTGCAGTGGCGCCTAGATTCAGGCAGGGCTTGTCGGCGAAGTGCGGCGCGCCGAGCAGTTGGCCCTCGAGGTTGTAAGTCCAGCGATGCAGCGGGCACACGATGTTGTCTGCATGCCCGCGTCCATTGAGCATGATGGCTTGGCGATGACGGCAGACGTTCGACAGCAGCTCGATCTCCGAGCGCTGGTTGCGAACGAGCACGCGACCCTCGTTTTCGCTGGGTAGCGCGAAATAATCCCCCGCTTCGGGCACCATCAATTCGTGCCCGACGTAGCGAGGACCTTTCTTGAACAGGATTTCCAGTTCGCGCGCCAGAAGCGCTTCGTCAAAGTAAGCCGTGACTGGCAGCTGACTCGAGATTGCCTTCAGCTGCAATGCATTGCTCAGATTGGACATTCCCACTCCCGTGAAGACGTGAAAGCAGTGAACAACCCAACCATCGAAGATTCGATTTGGGGAACCGGCGATTATACCCTGTTGAATCCCTTTGGGGTACTTAAGTCTATGATTTGCGTCAAAAAACCGCGTTTGGCTCCGCAGCGTGAGGCCGGGCGTGCGTTTTCATCTGCTGTTTTGCGCACGGTTCGTTCCGGCGTGCGGGAGGGGGAAGGGAACATGAAGCAGCGCCGCGCTTGGGCGCGCCATTGCTGACTGCGGGCGGTGAGGTGGGATGGGTGTGCCGGTGGAAGTGCCGCGCCTGGGCGTCAGTCGTTGCGACTGGCGTCACGAGGCGCGGCACGGCGCTGATGTGCGGTTTAACAGCCGCCGGGGAAGTTCGAGCACGCTGCCGAAACGAGCGGGACGATGTTCCCGGTCGTGAATGGCGATGCACCTTGTTGTTTCACCGCGGTGTTGGTGTAGCCCCAACTCGTCACGCCGACCACGACGTTGCGGTTAGCTGCGCTGCCGAAGCTCGTGCCCGAGAGCACCGGCTGAATGCCAAGGTTGACAAGCCATGGGCCGCCGCTCGAACCGCCGGTCATCAAAGAGCCGATGACCGTATTGTTCGAGAAGCTGGATGCCACGTAACCTTGCGAGTCGTTGCGTTGCATGAGCAGACCGCCGTCCAGCGCGACCGGGAACCCGAGTTGATCGATGAGTGCCGTGCTGTTCGGCGTGAAGCCGTAGCCGTTCCAGCCGTACCCGTACCAGCCCGCCCGGTTGCCGGCGTAGATTCCGCTTTGCGGTCGTAGTGTGATGACCGCAACGTCGTCCTGGCAGACCACGCCGGGGACCGCGCACGCGTCGGTGCCGTTGTAGTACGACGACATCACGAACGCGGATGACGCCGTCCAGGCGCCGTAAGGCGCGCTGCCGTTGTTGTAGGCCGGCACGAAGGTCCAGTTCGAGTAGAACTGGTGCTGACCGAAGTTCGCCACGCAGTGTGCCGCGGTGACGACCACCCCGGGTTTGATCAGCGAAGCCGAGCAGAGGTACGTGGCCGAGCCGATGTTGAAGAAGAGCTTGCCGGCGGCCCGATAAGGGTAGTATGAGACCGTCGTGTCGCCGAGCGCGTTGACCCGGTTCGTCGTGAACGGCTGATTCGACGTGCCGAACTCCTCGCTGATGATGCCGCTGTCCGTGCCGAGCAATTGGGCGGGCGCAACCTGCAGTTGCATGCGCTCGCCGCTGCCGGCTCCGCCGGCCGACGCACCGGGCGTTCCGAGCAGCGTGGCCGCGTTGTGTTGCAAGGCGTCGAGCATGTTCGGCGCGGCCAGCCTCGGGTCAGGCATCGGAAGCGGCCGCGCGTGGAGGTAGTCGATGCGGGGGCCCGCCGCGTCGTTCGCCAGCGCGGCGACCTTGTACTGGGTCACCGTGCCGTGTACGGCGAGTTCCTGTGCGAACCCGTCGCTCGCGGCCCACAGGCCGGCGAGGGCAAGGCAAGTTGCGGTTACTATCCTTTTCATTTCACGCTCCTGCTGCGAGAGACTCGTTGTGAATGGAGAGGCGCCGGCAACGCGGGCATTCGGACGAGCGGCGCGTTTGCGGTGCTGAGCGGCCACGATGCCGACTCCAGCGTCCGCAGCGTTGTAGGGTGCCGGCTTGGGGTTGCAGGGAAGACCGGCGGGGCTGCGTGACAGGCGTTTTGTCTCAAAAATGAGCGGCTTACGAAACTGACAGGACTGTCAGCGAGTGTTTTCCCTGGTTTTGCCGGGCGGGGTGGAACCGACGCAAAACTGCCACACCGGCGGGGCGTTGCTGGGGGCGATGGTGGCGCAATAGGTCGGAATCGGCGCTTTTGCCGTAGAATGTCCGACTTGTTTTTTCATTCACCCGAATTCGATGGCGAAAACCGCACCTGAGGACCCTGCCGGGTCCGCCCCCGGCGGCCAAGACGGTGGCCAGCACGGCGATGCGCCGCTGCCCGAGAACTATGAAGCTGCGGTAGCGGAACTGGAGGAGCTGGTGGCGCGTATGGAGGGTGGCGCCCTGAGTCTCGAGGCGTCGCTGGCCGCATATCGCCGCGGCGCCGCGCTCGTGGCGTTTTGTCAGCAACAACTGGAAAAAGTGGAGCAGCAGGTGCGCGTACTCGACGGCGAGACGCTCAAACCGCTGCCGACCGGTACAGCTTCCGCGGAAAGCGGAGACGATCTATGACATTTGAAGAATGGATGCGCGCGGTGCTCGCGCGCGTCGAGGGCGCTCTCGAACGTTACCTGCCCGAGCCGAGCGTCGAGCCGACGCGTTTGCACGAGGCGATGCGTTATGCGGTGCTGGGCGGCGGCAAGCGGGTGCGCCCGTTGCTCGTCCACGCTGCGGGCGAGCTTTCCGGCGCGCGTGCCGAGGCACTCGAAGCAGCATCCGCGGCACTCGAGATGATCCACGTCTATTCGCTCGTGCATGACGATATGCCGTGCATGGACGACGACGACCTTCGTCGTGGCAAGCCTACGGTACACGTCAAATATGACGAAGCAACGGCGCTGCTCGTCGGCGACGCACTGCAGTCGCAGGCATTCGTCGCATTGACGGATGTTGCGGCGCTCGACGTATCCGCCCAGGCGGCGCTTGTGCGCGAGCTTGCGTACGCGAGCGGTTCGCTCGGCATGGCGGGCGGTCAGGCCATCGATCTCGCGAGCGTCGGCCTGACGCTCACGCGGCCGCAGCTCGAAACGATGCATCGGATGAAAACGGGCGCGCTGCTGCGCGCGTCGGTGCGCATGGGTGCGCTGGC
>CBJMQH010000506.1:0-3967 GCA_966431825.1 uncultured Trinickia sp. | reverse complement strand
GTCGAGGCGTTCCTGTACGAAGAGCAGACGCGCCGCGGCGTGTCGATCAAGCACTGGGACGAGTTCAACGACGTGGCCGACCACTGCACGGTCTGCCACAAGTGCGTGACGCCGTGTCCGGTGAAGATCGACTTCGGCGATGTGTCGATGAACATGCGCAACCTGCTGCGCAAGATGGGCAAGAAGAAATTCAACCCCGGCGCGGCAGCGGGCATGTTCTTCCTGAACGCCACGAACCCGCAGACGATCAACCTCGCGCGTACCGCGATGATGGGCGTGGGCTACAAGGCACAGCGGCTCGGCAACGACCTTTTGAAGAAGGTGGCGCGCAAGCAGACGGCACACCCGCCGGCCACGACGGGCCGTCCGCCCGTGATCGAGCAGGTGATTCACTTCGTCAACAAGAAGATGCCGGGCAACCTGCCGAAGAAGACGGCGCGCGCGTTGCTCGATATCGAGGACAACAAGATCGTGCCGATCATCCGCAACCCGAAGACGACGACCGTCGATTCGGAAGCGGTGTTCTACTTCCCCGGTTGCGGCTCCGAGCGCTTGTTCTCGCAGGTGGGGCTCGCGACGCAGGCGATGCTCTGGGAAGCCGGCGTGCAGACGGTGCTGCCGCCGGGCTATCTCTGCTGCGGCTATCCGCAGCGCGGCGCGGGGCAGTACGACAAGGCCGAGAAGACCGTCACGGACAACCGCGTGCTGTTCCACCGTGTGGCCAACACGCTGAACTACCTCGACATCAAGACCGTCGTCGTGTCGTGCGGGACGTGCTACGACCAGCTCGCCGGTTACGAATTCGAGAAGATCTTCCCGGGCTGCCGGATCATCGACATTCACGAGTTCCTGCTCGAGAAGGGGATCAAGCTCGACGGCGTGAAGGGGACGCGGTACATGTACCACGACCCCTGCCACACGCCGATCAAGACGATGGATCCGGTCAAACTCGTGAACGAGCTGATGGGCTCGGAAAACGACGGCTACAAGATCGCGAAGAACGAGCGTTGCTGTGGTGAATCGGGCACGCTCGCGGTGACGCGCCCCGACATTTCGACGCAGGTGCGCTTCCGCAAGGAAGAGGAAATCCGCAAGGGCGCGGCGAAGCTGCGCAGCATCCCGGTCGCCGCGGGGGAAAGCGGGGCCGATGCCGGCGGCGATCAGATCAAGATGCTGACGAGCTGTCCGTCGTGCCTGCAGGGGCTTTCGCGCTACAACGAGGATGCGGACATCGAGGCGGACTACATCGTCGTCGAGATGGCGCGTCACGTTCTGGGCGAGAACTGGATGGCCGAATACGTCGAGCGCGCGAATAATGGCGGGATCGAGCGCGTGCTGGTCTAATAGCGCCCAACGCGCTTCTTGCAGCGCAAAAGGACGACGATGGACTGTGTATTCTGCCGTGAGGATGGCGGAGTCGTACTCTGGCAGGACGATGCAATGCGCGTCGTCCTGGCCGACGAGCACGACTATCCGGGCTTTTGCCGGGTGATCTGGCATGCCCACGTAGCCGAGTTCTCCGATCTGCCCGACGGCGAGCGGGATCGGCTCATGCGTGTGGTCTGTGCGACCGAGCGCGCCATCCGTCGGGTGCTCGCGCCGGACAAGGTGAATGTGGCGAGTCTCGGCAACCAGGTCCCGCATTTGCACTGGCATGTCATCCCGCGGTTTTCGAACGATCCGCAGTTCCCGTTGCCGATCTGGGCGCAGCGTCAGCGCGCGGTATCGGAAGCGCTGCTCGCGCAGCGACGCGCGCAGGCGACCTTGATCGGGAAGACGCTGCAAGGCGAAATCGCCCAGGCGCTCGCTTAAAGGGCGGGCAGCCCGCCGCCCGCGGCCTTCGCGCCGCGGCAACGATGCCGTGCCGCGCTCCACGGGGCGCCGCACGGCGTGCTTTTTTGTGAGGAAATCATGAGCGGACTCACCCCGGACACGCCGGTGCCGACGGGCATCGTCGTTCATGCGCGCTCGCGCGTGCTCGAACTCCAGTATGCCGACGGCCGCAGTTATCGGATTGCCTTCGAGCTCATGCGCGTCTATTCGCCGTCGGCCGAAGTGCGCGGGCACGGTCCCGGCCAGGAAACGCTGCAGACAGGCAAGCGCGACGTGACCATCGAGTCGATCGAAGGCGTCGGCAACTATGCGCTGCAGCCGACGTTCTCCGACGGCCACGCCACGGGCATCTATTCCTGGGATCTGCTCTATGAACTGGCGACGCAGCAGGATGCGTTGTGGCAGGCTTACCTCGACAAGCTGGCCGCGGCAGGCGTGGAACGCGACGCGCCGATGGTGCCCACGGGCGGCACGGCGGGTCAGCGCGGCCACTGCCACTGATCCTGGTACGATCGCGCCCCTGAGCGCCGGTATGCAGCCGATGGGGCGCTGGCCGCAGAGGCTCCCGGGCATGGCAAGTCAATTGAGAATACGCGGAGGATAAGCGCGATGAGCAAGACGCATTTCGGCTTCGAGACTGTCGACGAGCAGGAGAAGGCCAAAAAGGTGGCGGGCGTGTTTCATTCGGTCGCGACCAACTACGACCTGATGAACGATCTGATGTCGGCCGGCCTGCATCGGGTCTGGAAGACCTTCACGATCGCTCAGGCGAACGTGCGGCCGGGCTTCAAGGTGCTCGATATTGCCGGCGGCACGGGCGATTTGGCCCGTGCGTTCGCCAAGCAGGCGGGCCCGAGCGGCGAAGTCTGGCTGACCGACATCAACGAATCGATGCTGCGCGTGGGCCGCGACAGGCTGCTCGACAAGGGCGTGATCACGCCCGCATTGCTGTGCGATGCAGAGAAGATTCCCTTTCCAGACAATTACTTTGATGTCGCGACGGTGGCGTTCGGCCTGCGCAACATGACGCATAAGGACGTCGCGATCGCCGAGATGCGGCGCGTGCTCAAGCCGGGCGGTCGCCTGCTCGTGCTCGAGTTCTCCAAAGTGTGGGACCCGCTCAAGAAAGCGTACGACGTCTATTCGTTCAAGGTGCTGCCTTGGCTCGGCAACAAATTCGCGAACGATGCCGACAGTTACCGCTATTTGGCGGAATCGATCCGCATGCATCCGGATCAAGACACGCTGAAAACAATGATGGAACAAGCAGGCCTCGATGCCGTCAAATATTACAATTTGTCAGCTGGCGTGGTAGCCTTGCATGTGGGGACCAAGTATTAGTTCCCATATACCATTGTTTTTTATAGGAATTTAGAGATGAATGAGTCGCTTCGCGTGCCTTCCAAAATGCTTTCGGTGTTTGCGGCGAAGCGATTCCGGTTGGTCGCCGTCGCGCTCCTGGTCGCAGCCACCGCCGTCGCATCGGTCGACGCGGAAGCCAGACGGATGGGCGGTGGCCGCAGTATCGGGCGCCAATCCCAGACCATTCAACGGTCGGCGCCGCCGCCGGCTCAGCAGCCGTTGCAGTCCACACAGCCGGCTGCGCAGGCTCAGCGCACCCAACCGGGCACGGCCACGCCGCAACCTGCCCCGTCGCGCTCGCGCTGGCTCGGGCCGATCGCCGGCCTCGCCGCCGGTCTCGGGATCGCTGCGTTGCTTTCTCATTTCGGGCTGGGCGGGGCATTCGCCGGCGCCATGGCCAATATCATCGTCATCGCGCTGCTGGCGATGGTCGGCATCTGGCTCGTTCGCAAATTCATGAACCGTCGCCGCGATGCCGCACCGGCCTACGCGGGTATGAGCGCCGGGGCGGGCGGCCACGCATCCGTCAACCAGGGCGGCGCGACCGAGCCGGCATGGCGTGCGCCGGCTTTCGGCGTTGCCGCGGCTCCATTGGCCCCGGCGCAGGTTGCCGTCCCCGAGGGTTTCGACACGGACGCGTTCCTGCGCAGTGCGAAAGTGCACTTCGTTCGCTTGCAGGCCGCATGGGATGACGGCAACCTCGCCGACATTCGCTAATTCACGACGCCCGAGATGTTCGCCTAACTCCCGCTCGACGTGTCCGCGCGTGACG
>CBJMQH010000505.1:0-3967 GCA_966431825.1 uncultured Trinickia sp. | reverse complement strand
CGACGTTGCCGTGAGGAGAAATCGGCGAGTTGTCGCGCGATTTTTCGCGCATGGCCACGCGCGTGCAGACCACGCAGCAAGCGCTCGAGGGCAAGGTGCGCGCGCGCACGAGCGAGCTCGAAGTGCTCAATCGCACGCTCGTCGAAATCAGCATGACAGACGAGATGACGGGTGTGCCCAATCGCAGGCGGTTCAACGAAGTACTGGCCGACGAGCTCGCGGCGATAGACCGAAGGGGCGGTGCGCTGAGGCTCGCGATGGTCGACGTCGACTGGTTCAAGCTCTACAACGATCGGTATGGGCATCCCGCAGGCGACGCCTGCCTACGCCGGGTAGCGCAGGTGTTGACGAAGAGCGTGCGGCGCGACCATGACCTCGTGGCGCGCTACGGGGGCGAGGAGTTCGCCGTCGTCGCGCGCGTGGCCGGTCCGGACGATGCGCTGGCGATCGGACAGGTCCTGTGTGCGGCGATGGCGGCTGCCGAGATCGAGCACGACAAGTCGCCGTTCGGCTGCGTCACGATCAGTATCGGTGTGGCGGTCTCTACGCCTGGCGATTGCGCGGCATCGGAGGATATCCTGCTCAAGGCCGATCGTGCGCTGTACAGGGCGAAGCGGGAAGGGCGCAATGTTGCGGTGTTGGCCGATTCCCGGCTCGATGAGGCGCTGAGCGTGACGTAGGCGGCCGCTGTACCGCTGCCCGCATGAAAACGCCCGGCGGGGCGCGTAGGCCGCCGGGCGATGCGCACAACTGAGGCGGTTGGCGCGTCGTGCACCTCACTGAAACCGTTTAACAGTTGTGGCTGTGCCGATGCCAGACGGTGACGGTGTAGTAGCCGCTGTTCAGGCTGGTCGAGGGCCAGCTTTCGTTGGAGTCGGGTCCCCGATGTGCTACGCGGGCGGCGGAGCACACCTGGGACGCATCGAACACGGAGCCCCTGAACCGGGGCTCCAGAGGGTGAGGCACGTCACTCGGCGCGGCCGAAGTCGAGCCCCGGCAAGACACGCGTTCCTTCTTCGACGACGGCATGCAGCCATTCGGGGTTCAGGTCGAGCAGACGCAGGATCGTAGGGGCGACCTGCGTCGTCGAGACCGGGCGGGTGATCGTATGGGCGTGCCGGCAACCGGGGAATGAGACGATGAGGCCGAGATGGCTATCATCGGGCGCATTGCCGCCGTGTTCCTCGTCCTTCTTCTTGCTCGACGTATAAATGACGCCGGGGTTCGGTTGCACGACGATGTCGGGCGTGCGGCCCAGCGCCGGATCGCCGAAGCGTTCGGCGAGCCGGTGTCCGGACAGAATGTACGCGCCGGGACCGTCGGCGCAAATGCCGGGTGCGTTGCAGCCCAGATTGGCTTTCAGTGTGGCAACGACTGCGTCGCGTTGATGCTGATCGCGCAGCCAGATCAGTCCGACGTCGTCCGTCTGCACCATGCCCGTCGCGACGAGGCCCGTGCCGTCGTTCAGGTTGCCCGTCTGTGTGGCGTTCTGGCCGAAGTTGCCGTTCGGATCGAGATAGTTATTCGCCTCGAGCAGCTTCGTGAGCGTGTCGCCGTTCTTCACGAGCTTCGTATGATCGCTCGGCGATTGGCCATGCTTGGCCGTGACGATGATGACCGTGCTCGCGTAGAGGTTGCGGGCCTTGAGTTCGGCCACGATGCGGCCGAGCGCGTCGTCGACATAGCCGATGGCATCGGCAACCTGCGGCCCGGGCGTGAAGCTCGCGTCGAGATAGCCGCCGCCCTTCGCCACGGCTGCCTTCTGCGCCACGCTCAACGTCTGGAAGTTCGTGCCGAACAGCGTGGGTACGGACGCACGCTCGGTACCGGTCGAGTTTTTGCCGTCGATTTCATTGACGATCGCCTGCACATGGAGGTCGTCGAACTTTTCGGTGTGCGAATAGACGTCGGTGTAGTCGGTCTTTGTCGCCGGGTCGATCGAATTGATCTCGGTGCGTGCGAGATCGTCGACGCCCGTGCCCGACGGGCCATTCACCCAGTCGTAGCCCCAGGCGTGCTTGTCCGCCCACGCGGTCCGCGCGCCGCGGACATGCGCCTTGACGACTTCGAACACGGTGTTCGTCTTGACGTAGTTGTGCGGGTAGACGCTTTTGCAGACGCCATTCACGAGCGCGTGCGGAATGGCTTGCGGATTGAATGCGCCGCCGCCGTCGAGATGGACGAGCGCGCCGCCGTTTTGCGCGTCGATGCCCGTCGTCTCGTCGAAGACTACGTTCCAGCCTTGTTTGCCCGTGCAGTTCGTGTCCGACGGCGCGTAAAGCGTTCTGTCGTACGAAACGTCATAGAAAAGGCCGGCGGTCTTCGGCGAGCCGCCCGTCACGAGTGCCGCGAGCCCGGGGAACGAGTCTGACAGCCCGGGCGTATAGGCCTCGGTATAGGTCACACCGGTCTTGGCGAGCAGAGCGAGGTTCGGGCAGCTGTTCGCGCCCGTGCATCGGGCGACGTCCTGCTCGTGCAGGCCGTCGATGCTGATCAACAGCACGCGCTTGGCCTCGCGCATGTCACGCATGTCGTCCATGTCATGCGCGTGCGCTGCGCTGATCGCGCCCGCGAGTGCCGTCAGCCCGATTGCGAGTGCCGTGCCTGCACGCTGCCAGGTATTGCGTCGATTCATGTCTCATCTCCTCGTTTAAGGGAAAGCTCATGCAAGCCGTCCAATGTGAGGGGCGAATGAGACGAGCCGATGAACGAGAACTTTCAATCGGCTTGTTGCGCGTGCATGCCATGTGCGCCGGCACACCTCCAGCAGCGCCAAGGTTGCCGAGGGCTGCGAACGGATACCGGCGAGGCGGTCAAAGCCCGTAGTGCGCGGCCGCCTTCTTGACCTTGCCGTCGCTGCCGAAGAAGAAGACTTCCGCTGCGAGCCGCCCTTTAGCGCCGCGGTAGTGCAGCGTGATGCTATCGACGCCTACCAGCGTAGCGATGGGGTCGAACTTCAGGTCGGGCAGCAGTTCGAGTGCCTGGGCCCAGTACGCTCGAACACGTGCTTTGCCGACGAGGCGCCCGCTCGGCTCCTTGGCGATTTGCACGATGACCGGCGAGGACATTTCGAAATCCTCGCTATAGTGCGCAAGGATGCGATCGAGATCGTGCGCATTCCACGCGTCGATCCAATCGTTCGCGAAGTGTTCGGCAAATGCCTGGGTAATCGGCTCCAATTTTTTCTCGCTCGTGAGTGTGGGTTTGGGGAAGCGCCTCATTGGGCAGCTTGCGCAATCCTATGACAAATTCGGCGGATAGTGCGATATTTGCTGCTTCCTACGCCGAGAAAAGGAAGTGCATGAATCGCACCGAATTAACGGTCCGCGCGCTGAATGCCGCCGATGCAGCAGCTTTCCAGGCCTTGCGTCTGGCGGCAACGGTCGATTCGCCTGCGGCGATTTGGCCGACTTATGAAGAGCAGGCCGGATTTTCGCCCGATCAGATAGAGGCAATCGTCACGCCCGGCAATAAGCAAGTCGTCTACGGTGCGTTCGCGCACGATACGCTGGTGGGCATCGCAGGCTTGCGTCGCGACACGTTCAGCAAGGTTTGGCACAAGGGCACCGTCTGGGGGGTATTCGTGGCACCGTCCGCGCGCGGCGCCGGTGCCGCGCGCATGCTGTTGAATGCGTTGATTGCGCATGCGCGCGAGGCGGGCATCGAACAACTGCACCTGCTGGTGAACACGGAGAACACGTCCGCGCAGGCGCTCTATCGCTCCGCCGGGTTCGAGACGTATGGCGTCGAGCCGCACGCGCTGCGTGTGGACGGCCGCTACTACGATGAAGCGCACATGCTGCTGAGGCTGTAGGCGGGCGCCGAGCGGTGCCGCGCGCCCGCCGGGCCTGCCGCCTTACTTCTGCGCCGGGGCACTGGGGGGGGGGGGGTCTGTGGGTTGATCGCATAGGGCTTTGAGAAAGCGTTCGAACACTTCGATGTCCTGGTCAGCCCCGCTAGCCCAACA
>CBJMQH010000504.1:0-3971 GCA_966431825.1 uncultured Trinickia sp. | reverse complement strand
GTTGGGCGCAGCCGTGCGCGTCGTCAACCAATACGGACCGACGGAATGCACGATGTCGTCGACCTGGCACGTCGCCGACGGCACGCAGACCGGCATCGTCCCGATCGGGCGTCCCTTGCCGAACGCGCAGCTGTTCGTCTTGGATTCGAGCATGCAGCCGGTGCCGGTCGGCGTGACGGGCGAGCTTTACATCGGTGGCGCGGGCGTGACGCGCGGTTACCTGGGCCGGCCGGACTTGAGCGCCGAGCGCTTCGTCCCGCATCCTTTCGGGCACGGCGCCCGCCTTTATCGCACCGGCGACCACGTTCGCTGGAACACGCAAGGCGAGCTGGAATACATCGGCCGTACAGACTTCCAGGTCAAGCTGCGCGGCGTACGCGTCGAACTCAACGAGATCGTGTCGGCGCTCAATGCGCTGCCGGGGATCGACCAGTCGGCGGTCCTCGTCCATGGCGACGGCGACGATCAGAAGCTCGTGGCCTATCTCGTCGCCGGACAGCAAGCCTTGAGCCCGGAGCGGATCGCACAAGCGTTGAAAGTGCGTTTGCCCGACGCCATGATCCCGAACGCATTCGTGCCGATAGACGCCATTCCGCTCACGCCGAACGGCAAGCTCGATCGCGCCGCGCTGCCCGCCCCCGGGACGAACATGCTGCGCGGACGATTCGCCGCGCCCGAGAGCGGCACGGAACAGGCCGTTGCCGAGATTTTCGCGGTGTTGCTCAAGCTCGAGCGGGTGGGGCGCGACGACAACTTCTTCATGCTGGGCGGGCATTCGTTGCTTGCGACGCGCGTCATGGCGCACATCGGGGAGCGCTTCGGCGTGAAGCCCACACTGCGCATGCTGTTCGAGCGGCCGACGGTTGCGGCGTTGGCCGAGCACATCGACAGCCTGCAGTCGGACGTCTCGGTGGCGCCCGAAGAAGACCTGCTCGCTTCGATCGAAAGGCTGTCGGACGACGCGGCTGCGCGCCTTTTGAATGAGCTTGCCAACTAACAGGGAGACTCGTTGATGAGTTCAGTCGATCGCCTTAACGCGTTGTCGCCGCACAAGCGCGCACTGATCGAAGCGCTGACGCAGCGCAAGAGCGCCGGCCAGCTCGCCGGCACGCAGGACATACCGGCGCTGGTCCGGCAGGAACGCGGCGAGCGTATTCCGCTGTCTTTTTCGCAGGAACGTTTGTGGCTGCTCGAAAAAATCGGCGGCCTGGGCAGCGCCTATCACATTGCCAACGCCGTGCATCTGCACGGCGAGATCGACATCGACGCGCTGAACGGCGCGCTGACCGAGATCGTCCGGCGCCACGAGATCTTGCGCACCACGATCGAAACGCACGGCGAACACGGAGTCCAGGTCATCCGGGCGGCAACGCCCATCCGCCTGGCGCCGGTCGAGCTCGCGGAAAGCGAATTGAGCGCTCGCCTGGAACGCAATAAGAACGAAGTGTTCGACCTCGCGAAGGGGCCCCTCTATCGCTTCGAGTTGATCCGCTATTCGCCGCAAGATCACGTGCTGAGCGTGGTGATCCATCACATCGCGACCGACGGCTGGTCGGTGTCCGTTCTGCTGCGGGAACTGTCTGCGCTCTACGGTGCGCTGAAGGCCGGCTTGCCGAGCCCGCTCGGCGAGCTCCCGGTCCAATACGCCGACTATGCGATCTGGCAACGCCGTTCATTCGACGGCGCGGCGCTGCAAGGCGGGATCGACTACTGGTGCCGCAACTTGGCCGGTACGCCTGCATTGCTGACGTTGCCCTGGGACAGGCCGAGGCCCGCGGTGCAGAGCCATCGCGGCGACACGGTGACGGTGTCGCTTCCCGCCACGCTGCGCGATTCGCTCAAGGCGCTGGCCAACGATACCGGCACGACGCTGTATATGGTGCTGCTAGCCGCATTCAACGTGGTACTCGGCCGCTGGAGCGGGCAGCAGGACGTCGTCGTTGGGACGGCGATTGCCGGGCGAACGGAAGCGTCGCTCGAGCCGCTGATCGGCTTTTTCACGAACACGCTCGCACTGCGTACCGATCTTTCGGGCGATCCGACCTTCCGTGTACTGCTCTCGCGCGTACGGGAGCAGACGCTCAATGCCTATACGCATCAGCACGTGCCGTTCGAGCGCATCGTAGGCGTACTGCAGCCCGTTCCCGATCTGAGCCGCCAGCCCATCTTCCAGGCGATGTTCCTTTTGCAGAATGTCCCTCGGCCGACCGGCGGCCTGTCGGGGCTCAAGCTGAAGCAGATCCCGCGCACGCATACGACGACCAAGCTCGACCTGTCGCTTTACCTGACCGAGTCGCCGACAGGTCTGCACGGTTACGTCGAGTACGCGACCGATCTTTTCGACAAAGCGACGATCGAGCGGCTCTGCTCGCATCTGCGCGCGGTGCTCGGATCGATCGTATCGGATCCGGCCCAGCGTCTTTCGGAGATTCGCCTGCTGTCGGACCACGAGATCGACGTGCAGCTTCACGCGTGGGCGCAGGGCGACGCATTGCCGGCTGCGTTGCCCCCCGTGCACGAGTCGTTCGCGGACCGCGCGCGCTTGCATCCCGACGCGGTGGCGTTGACGGACGGTGCGGCCCGCCTGACCTACGGCGAACTCGATCGCCGCGCGAACCAGCTTGCGCATCACTTGCGCACGCTTGGCGTCGGCCATGAGACGATCGTGGGGCTCAGTCTGACGCGCTCGTTCGACCTGGTCGTCGGCTTGATCGCCATCCTGAAGGCCGGCGCGGCCTATCTGGCGCTCGATCCGGGCTATCCGCTCGCCCGGCTCGAGTGGATGGTCGAGGACGCGCGCCCGAGCGTGATCGTCACACGCAGCGAACTGACGGCGCGTTTGCCGTCGGGCGCATCGATTGTCGCGCTCGATGCCGACGCAGCGCGGATTGCGGCGCAGCCCGAGACGGCCCCGGCCGTGACGACGGATGCGAACGATCTGGCGTACGTGCTTTATACGTCGGGCTCGACCGGCCGGCCCAAGGGCGTGCTCGGCACGCACGGCAGCGTCGCGGCGCGGATGGTCGCGGCGTGCCCGGGCGACGACGACGCGGGCGAGCCCCGCGTCTACGCGCAAAAGACCACACCCAATTTCATCGACTTGCTGTGGGAAGTGTTCATGCCGCTCACGCACGGGCATAGCGTGGCGATTCTCGATCAGCAAACGACACGTGACCCGCTGGATATGATCCGGGCCATGCACGAGGCGCAGGTGACGCATATCACGCTCGTGCCATCGCTGCTCCGGGCGCTCATCGAAAGCGAACGCGATCTGGCGAGCGCACTCCCGCGGCTGCGCTACTGGGTGTCCACCGGCGAGCGGCTGCCCGACGACCTGGCGTCGCTGTTTTACGGCGCCGCGCCGCATGCTCGTCTCGTCAACATCTATGGCACCTCCGAGTTCTGGGATGCGACGGCGTACGACGTTCCGGCGAACATGCAAGGCGGATTCGGGAACGGCATGCCGATCGGGTCGCCGATCGGCGGTATGCGCGTCTATGTGTTGGACGAGGCCATGAACCTGGTGCCGGCCGGTACGCCCGGCGAACTCTACGTTGGCGGGCGTGGCGTCGCGCGCGGCTACCTGCGGCAGCCGGCTTTGACGGCGCAGCAGTTCGTGCCGGATCCCTTCGTAGCCGGCGCGCGGTTGTACCGCACGGGCGACCGGGCGCGCTGGCTCCGATCGGGTGTGCTTGAATTCGTCGGACGCGCTGACTACCAGGTGAAGGTGCGCGGTTTCCGCATCGAGCTCGGCGAAATCGAGAATGCCCTGCTGGCGTGGCCGTCGATCGCGCAGGCGGTAGTGGTGGCGCGCGCCGCCGACGACGGTGCTGTACGTCTCGTTGCATTTGTCGTGGCTCAGCGCGACGAGGGCGGTACGGCCGCCGCCGTCGAGGTCGACGCGTTGCGGGCGGCGCTTTCCGCACGGCTCCCGGATCACATGATGCCGGACGCCATCGTCGTGCTGGAGG
>CBJMQH010000503.1:0-3980 GCA_966431825.1 uncultured Trinickia sp. | reverse complement strand
GAGCACGGCCTTCTTGCCGCCCGCGTTCATCGCGATGTTGCCGCCGATGCACGACGCATCGAGCGAGGTCGGGTCGACCGCGAACACATAGCCGGCCGCCTCGGCCGCCTCGGTCACGCGGCGCGTGACGACGCCCGCGCCCGAAAACACGGTCGGCACCTTCTGCGCAAGCTCCGGCAGCTCGGCCAATTCCACCGCGCCGAGTTGCTCGAGCTTTTCCGTGTTGATCACGGCCGAGAACGGCGTCAGCGGCACGGCACCGCCCGTGTACCCCGTACCGCCTCCGCGCGGAATGATCGTGAGTCCAAGTTCGAAGCAGGCTTTGACGAGCGGTGCGATCTCGGCTTCCGTGTCGGGCGTCAGCACGACGAACGGATATTCGACGCGCCAGTCGGTCGCATCGGTCACGTGCGAGACGCGCGACAGCCCGTCGAAGCGGATATTGTCCTTCTGCGTCGAGCGGCCGAGGACCCGCGTCGCGCGGCGCCGCAGCTCGGCCATCGCCTCGAATTCCGCCGAGAACGTCTCGACGGCGCGGCGCGCCGCCGCGACGAGCATCTCGACCCGCGAAGAGCGCTCACGCCCCGCTTCGTCGCGGTGCTCGACGAGGTCGGCGCGCCGGCGCTTCTCGATCTCGTTCAGGCGGTGATTGAGCGCTTCGATCAAGAGGGCGCGGCGCTTCGGATTGTCGAGCAGATCGTCTTGCAGATACGGATTGCGGCGCACGACCCAGACATCGCCGAGCACTTCGTACAGCATGCGTGCCGAGCGGCCCGTGCGGCGTTCGTTGCGCAGTTCGTCGAGCACAGTCCACGCCTCGTCGCCCAGCAGACGGATGACGATTTCGCGGTCCGAGAACGATGTGTAGTTGTACGGAATTTCGCGCAGACGCGGTTCGGGATCGGCAGCCGAAGCGGCGGCTGCGCCGTGCGGATCGAAGACTTGTGGTGCGTTCATGGTCGGACGGATCGGTGAGCCCGCTTTTCGCTTCGCGTTTCGGATCGGACCGAAAAGGCGAGCCGGCAGGCAGTGCGCGTCACGCGCACGATTTCTCAAAATTTTCGCTTCGGAGCGACACGACTGCGGCACCGCGCGCTGCCGGTCAGCCTGTCGCATCAATATGCGCGGGGACTCAACCGCACGATCGCGCGTGACGGACGTCCCGCTGCGCCGCAGGCACAGCGGCGCGCGGGGCGGGTGTCAAATGGGCGGTCCGAGGCTGCCAGCGCATTTTCCGGTCCTGGTCTCAAAACGAAATTCTACCGCATGATACCGTCGCGCGTTGGGGCCCGAATCGGCCCGGCGCCGCGCCTTCCCATGCGCTCAAACCCTTGGCGGACGGCGCTTCGAGCGGGATCGGAGACGACAATCGACCGACCAGACGGTCAATCAAAAAAATGCACCGGACGGTGAAAAACGCAGGCCGGACGGGCGAAAACCCCGGCGCGTTGGCGCTATCATTGTTTTTTCTTCGACTTTCCTTTCTGCGAGCCGATCTCGCGCGTCTCTTTCATGCCCTCGTCTTCACACGATTACCTCAAGAAAATCCTGACGGCGCGCGTCTACGACGTGGCGCGCGAAACGGAGCTCGAACCGGCGCGCAATCTGTCCGCGCGGCTCTCGAACCACGTGTACCTCAAGCGCGAAGACAATCAGCCCGTCTTCTCGTTCAAGCTGCGCGGCGCGTACAACAAGATGGTGCATATCCCGGCTGACGCGCTCGCGCGCGGCGTGATCACGGCTTCGGCCGGCAATCATGCGCAAGGCGTGGCCTATTCCGCCGCCCGGCTCGGCGTGAAAGCGGTCATCGTCGTGCCGGTCACGACGCCGCAGTTGAAGGTCGATGCCGTGCGCGCGCACGGCGGGCCGACCGTCGAAGTCGTGCAGGCGGGCGAGTCGTATAGCGACGCCTATGCCCACGCGCTCGAACTGCAGGCCGCACGCGGCCTCACGTTCGTCCATCCGTTCGACGATCCGTACGTCATCGCCGGCCAAGGCACGACGGCAATGGAAATCCTGAGTCAGCATCAGGCGCCCATTCACGCGATCTTCGTGCCGATCGGCGGCGGCGGGCTCGCGGCCGGCGTCGGTGCCTACGTGAAAGCGGTGCGCCCTGAAATCAAGGTGATCGGCGTGCAGACCGAGGATTCGTGCGCCATGGCGCGCTCGGTGCAAGCCGGCGAGCGCGTGACACTCGCCGAGGTCGGGCTCTTCTCGGACGGCACGGCCGTCAAACTCGTCGGCGAGGAGACGTTTCGCCTGTGCCGCCAGCATCTGGACGACATCCTGACCGTCGACACCGATGCGCTCTGCGCCGCGATCAAGGACGTGTTCCAGGACACGCGCAGCGTGCTTGAGCCGGCCGGCGCGCTTGCCGTTGCCGGTGCCAAGCAATATGCCGAGCGCACCGGCATCGAAGGCCAGACGCTGATCGCGATCACATCGGGCGCCAACATGAACTTCGACCGCATGCGCTTTGTTGCCGAGCGCGCCGAGGTCGGGGAAGCGCGCGAAGCCGTCTTTGCCGTGACGATTCCCGAGGAACGCGGCAGCTTCAAGCGCTTCTGCGCGCTCGTCGGCACGCGCAGCGTCACCGAATTCAACTACCGCATCGCCGACGCGAGCGCGGCCCATATCTTCGTCGGCGTGCAGATCAAGAGCCGCGAGGAATCGGCCGAGATCGCGCGCAACTTCGAATCGCACGGCTTCGCGACGGTCGACCTGACGGGCGACGAATTGTCGAAGCAACATATCCGTTACATGGTCGGCGGGCGTTCGCCGCTTGCGCGCGATGAGCGGCTCTTTCGCTTCGAATTTCCGGAGCGGCCCGGCGCGTTGATGAAATTTCTTTCTTCGATGGCGCCGGACTGGAACATCAGCCTGTTCCACTATCGCAACCAGGGCGCCGACTACAGTTCGATTCTCGTCGGCATCCAGGTGCCGGCCGCCGACAACGCTGCGTTCGAGCGCTTCCTGCTCACGCTCGGGTACCCGCACTGGGAAGAGAGCGCGAATCCTGTCTACCGCCTCTTTCTTGCATGAGCGAGCGCCCCGCCCCAACGATCACTCTCAGACATGACGCCAGAACAGTCCCAGCTCGGTAAGGAAACCACCTACACCGACCAATACGATCCGTCGCTGCTCTTTCCGATCGCGCGCCGCGCGGCGCGCGAGGCAATCGGGATCGGTGACACGCTGCCGTTCTTCGGCACCGACATCTGGAACGCTTACGAGCTTTCGTGGCTCAACCCGCGCGGCAAGCCGCAGATCGCCGTCGCCACGTTTTACGTGCCGGCCGAGTCTCCGAACATCGTCGAATCGAAGTCGTTCAAGCTGTACCTCGGTTCGTTCGCGCAGACGCGTATCGAGTCGATCGACGCGCTGCGCGACACGCTCAAGCGCGACGTGTCCGCTACGTGCGGCGCGAGCGTATCGGTTCGGCTCTTCGCTCCGGGAGAATTCGACAAGCTCGCACTCGACGAACTCGACGGGCTGTCGCTCGACCGGCTCGACCTCGATACGGACGTCTATCATCCGGACCCGACACTGCTCACCGCCGCCTTCGACGAAGCGCCGGTCGAAGAAACGCTGTACTCGAACCTGCTCAAGTCGAACTGCCCCGTAACGGGCCAACCCGACTGGGGCAGCGTGCAGATCCATTACGTCGGACCGCAGATCGATCATGCGGGCCTTCTGCGCTACATCATTTCCTATCGCACGCACACGGGCTTTCACGAACAGTGCGTCGAGCGGATCTTCGCGGACATCCTGCGCATGTGCCGCCCCGTGAAACGCGCCGTCTATGCGCGCTACATGCGCCGCGGCGGGCTCGACATCAATCCGTTCCGGACCAACTACAACCTTCCGATGCCCGACAACGCGCGCACGGCGCGGCAGGAACGGTTGTGGGTGCGGCATCGCGTCCCCACCCGCCGAGCGGACTCAGAACGCGCCAGCCGTATCGCCGGCCGGCACCGCGC
>CBJMQH010000502.1:0-3987 GCA_966431825.1 uncultured Trinickia sp. | reverse complement strand
GGCATCTGAAACGCTGGCAGGACGTGCAGGAACTGCTCGATGCCGGCATCGACGTCTATACGACGGTCAACGTCCAGCACCTCGAAAGCCTCAACGATGTGGTGGGCCAGATCACGGGTATCCGGGTCTGGGAAACGGTGCCGGATCGCATCTTCGACTTGGCAGACGAAGTGACGCTCGTCGATCTGCCGGCGGAGGAACTGCTCGACCGGCTGCGCGACGGCAAGGTTTATCTGGCTCAGCAGGCCGAGCGGGCCGTGCGCAATTTCTTCCGCAAGGGCAACCTGATCGCACTGCGCGAACTCGCGCTGCGGCGCACGGTCGACCGCGTCGACGCGCAGATGCGCGAGTACCGCGCCGACCGCTCGATCCAGCGGATCTGGCAGGCGCGCGAGCGCTTGCTCGTCTGCGTCGGGCCCGGGCCCGAAGCGCCGATGCTGGTGCGGGCGGCGGCACGGCTCGCGGCCAGCCTGAAGGCCGACTGGATCGCCGTGTATGCGGAGACGCCGAAGCTGCAACGGCTGCCCGATGCGGTACGTCAACGCACGCTCGGCGCGTTGAAGCTCGCGGCCGAGCTCGGCGGCGAGACGGCGACGCTCGCCGGCGCGGACGCGATCGCGGCGCTCGTCGGCTATGCGCGCGTGCGCAACGTGTCGAAGCTCGTCGCAGGCGGCTCCTCGCGCACCGGGCTATGGCGCTGGGTCAAGCGTCCGCTCGGCGAGCGTATTGCCGAGCGGGCCGGCGATCTCGATGTCACGTTGATTCGCGCGTTTGCCGAAAGCGAAACGCGCGAGGCGCGCACGACGCTCGTCGACGAAGGCGCACGGGCCTGGCGCGATGCGTTCACGGCGGGCGGAAGCTTGCGCTCGCCCCCGCGGCACTATGTGTACGCGATGCTGATCTGTGCGGGCATCACGGCCGTTGCGAGCCGGCTGATGGCGCATATCGATCTGACGAATCTCGCGATGCTCTATCTGCTCGGCGTCGTGTTCGCGGCAGTGAAGCTCGGGCGCGGTCCCGGCGTGCTGCTGTCGTTCCTCGCCGTTGCGGCATTCGATTACTTCTTCGTCCCGCCGCGGCTTTCGTTTTCGGTCACCGATACGCAGTATCTGCTGACGTTTCTCGGCATGTTGCTGACTTCGCTCGTGATCAGCCATCTGACGTCGAGCCTGCGCCGCGAGGCGAGCGTTGCACAACACCGCGAGCGGCGTACCGGCGCGATGTATCTGATGGCGCGCGAGCTTGGCGCGGCGCTGACGATGGAGCAGATCGTCGAAATTGGCAGCCGTCATGTCAGCGAGGTGTTCCGTGCGCGCGTGGCGATGCTGCTGCCCGACAGCGTCGACAAGGTGCGGCAGAAGGTCGAGCAGCCCGATGAAAAGGTCACGCTGACGGGCGATGCGCTCGATCTGGACGTGGGGCAGTGGGTCTACGACCAGCAAAAGCCGGCCGGTCGCGGCACGGACACGTTGCCTGCAGCGCAGGCGCTTTACCTGCCCCTGAAAGCGCCGATGCGCACGCGGGGCGTGCTCGCCGTGTTGATGAGCGATACCAGCGAGTTACAAGCGCCGGAGCAGCAACGGATGCTCGATGCCTTTGCCGCGCAAATTGCGCTCGCGCTCGAGAGGGTGCATTACGTGGACATCGCCCGCGACGCGCTCGTGAATATGGAGTCGGAGCGGCTGCGCAACTCGCTGCTCTCGGCCATTTCGCACGATCTGCGCACGCCGCTCACGACGATCGTCGGTTTTTCGTCGATGCTCGCGCAGGCGAAAGAGGGTCAAGGCGGTGCCCCTGCACGCGAAGACCTCGTCGAAGCGATCCATGAAGAAGCGCTGCGCATGACGGGCATCGTCACGAACCTGCGCGACATGGCGCGGCTGCAGGCGGGCGAGCTGCGCCTGAACCGGCAGTGGACGCCGCTCGAAGAGGCCGTCGGCGCTGCCCTGCGCGCGTGCAAGCGCACGCTCGCGCAGCGTGCCGTCAGCGTCGCCCTGCCGTCGGATCTGCCGCTGTTGCAGCTCGACGCGGTGCTGATGGAGCGCCTGTTCGCAAACTTGTTCGAGAACGCGGCCAAGTACACGCCGGCTGCGACGCCGCTTTCGATCGGCGCACGTCGCGTCGAAGAGGACGGCAAGCCGTTCGTCCGCGTGACAGTCGACGATGCCGGCCCCGGGCTGCCCCAGGGGATGGAAACGCGGATCTTCGAAAAATTCACGCGCGGCGAAAAAGAGTCGGCTACGCCCGGCATCGGTCTCGGCCTCGCGATCTGTCGAGCGATCGTCGAGGCGCATGGCGGTACGATCGGGGCCGAGAATCGCCTCGGCGATGCCGCGCAGGTGGTCGGCGCGCGCTTCTGGTTCACACTGCCCGTCGAGACGCAGCCCGCCGCGGTGGCGGAACCGCCTGAAGAGCCCGACGCGCCCGACGCGCCCGACGCGCCTGACGCGCCAAAGCCGGACGAAAGCGGCACGGCGCACCTTCCCATGACAAAAACGCAACTATGAGCGAGCCGACCACGACAATCGTGCTGATCGAAGACGAAAAGCAAATCCGCCGCTTCGTGCGCACTTCGCTGGAAGGCGAGGGCATCACGGTCCACGATGCGGAAACCGGCAAGCAGGGCCTTGTCGAAGCCGCTACGCGCAAGCCGGACCTCGTCATCGTCGACCTCGGCTTGCCCGACACCGATGGCCTCGACGTGATCCGGGAGCTGCGCGGATGGAGCGAGCTGCCGATCATCGTGCTGTCTGCGCGTACGCACGAGGCCGAAAAGGTCGCGGCGCTCGATGCGGGCGCCGACGACTATCTGACGAAACCGTTCGGCGTCTCCGAACTGCTTGCCCGGATTCGTGCCCAACTGCGCAGGCGCAATCAGAGCGGCGCGAGCGAGACGCCTATCGTGCGCTTCGGCGCGGTGTCGGTCGATCTCGCGCAGCGCATCGTCGCGCGTGACGGCCAGGCGATCCACCTGACGCCGATCGAGTACCGGCTCCTCGCCACACTGGTGCGACATGCGGGCCGTGTGCTCACGCACCGGCAGTTGCTGCGCGACGTGTGGGGCCCCTCGCACGTGGAAAGCAACCACTACCTGCGCATTTACATGGCGCATCTGCGCCAGAAGCTCGAGCGTGATCCGGCCCAGCCCGAGCACATCGTGACGGAAACGGGTGTCGGCTACCGACTCGTCGGGGCGGCGTAGCGGACGCGACGCGGGCGCCGCACCCACATTGCCGACGCTACCGGGCGCGCCGCATGCTTGACTTCGCGCAAGAACGACCGAGGCGACGTGGCTATAATGAGATGCACCCAGATGCACCCGCGCGGGGAGCGTCCGTCGCCATGACAGAAGGGAGGATGCAATGCTCGACGCCATTGCGCTTGGCGCCGGCCTGTCATGGGCCAGCGGCCTGCGGCTCTATTTGACGGTGCTGCTCGTCGGCGTTTTTGCGCGCTTGAACATCGTCCACCTGCCTGACACGCTTGCCGTGCTTGCTTCGGGCTGGGTCATCGCCGCTGCCGCGATACTCGCCGTCGTCGAGTTTCTTGCCGACCGCATTCCCGCGTTCGATTCCCTCTGGGATGCGATTCACACCTTTATCCGGATCCCGGCGGGCGCGCTGCTCGCGGCCGGGGCATTCGGTCATGTCGATCCGGCCCTGCTGACGGTGGCCGCGCTTGTGGGTGGCACGCTTGCCGGCTCGGCGCATCTCGCGAAGGCCGGTACACGTGCGCTCATCAATCTTTCGCCTGAACCGTTGTCGAACTGGGTTGCCTCGTCGACCGAGGACGTGCTCGTGTGCGTTGGGCTGCTCCTCGCGTTCTTCGTGCCGCTCGTCTTTCTGGCGCTCATGGTCGCGTTCGTCGCTTTTGCGCTGTGGGCGCTGCCGAGACTGTGGCGGGGCGTACAGGGCGGCTATCGCGGTATGGCTGCCCACATGGTTTCCCATTTCGGTCACTTCGGGGGCAAGCGCGATTGAGCACGGT
>CBJMQH010000501.1:0-3997 GCA_966431825.1 uncultured Trinickia sp. | reverse complement strand
CTTCTTGAGCACCTGTTCGACGATATCGAGCGCACTCATGTTCTGGTAGATCGCGCGGTCGCTCCCGAGCCCGAGCAGCCACAGCCGCGGCGCGAGCTCCGCGGTATAGAAGCCGTGCTGTGCATCGGCGCCGATCTGGGCGAACCGCGTGACGATGCCATGCAGGTAGCGCTTCGGACCCGCCTGCACCTGCATCGTCACGGTCGCGCTCTTGCCGACGATCACCTGCGCATCGAGCGCGGCGTTCGACGAGCGCATCCGCAAATCGAAGCGAAACGGCGCAGAAATCGCCTCGCGCCCGCCAAGGCCGTCGAGCAGCAGGACGTCCTTGCCGAACGGCGTGCTGATCGAAAGGAAGCACCCGGCCTGGGTCTTGTTTGCCGCTTGCACGTCAGCGCTCCTCGCGAGTGCTGAAGCGCAGCGAGACGTGGCCGTCGTGCCCGAAACCGAGGTGCACCGCGCCGAACGAATTCGCCATCGACATCCGTTCGAGCACCTCGCGCGCCAATTCCGGCAGTACCGATTGCGTGAGGATATGGTCGACATTTCGCGCGCCGCTGTCCACTTCCTTACAGCGATCGGCGATGACCTGTGCGAAGCGATCGTCCCACGTGAGCTGCGCATGGTGGTTGCGTGCGAAACGCGCTGCGAGCCGCGTAAGCTTCAAATTCACGATCGCCGTGATCTGCGCATCGCCGAGATGGTAGTAGGGGACGAGCACCATCCGGCCGAGAAACGCAGGGCTGAATTGCTTGAGCAGCGCCGGCCGCAGCCGCTCGATCAGTTCCTCGGGTGGCGGGCGGCGGCCGCCCTCGCACGCCTGCGTGATCACGTCCTGCGCGGCGTTGGAAGTCAACAGAATCAGCGTATTGCGGAAATCGATCGAGACGCCCTCGCCGTCCTCCATGACGCCTTTGTCGAAGACCTGGAAGAACAGTTCGAGCACATCGGGGTGCGCCTTTTCCATCTCGTCGAGCAGCACGACGCTGTACGGCCGGCGCCTGACCGCTTCGGTCAACACGCCGCCGCGGCCATAGCCGACGTAGCCCGGCGGCGCGCCCTTCAGCCCGGAGACGCTGTGCGCCTCCTGGAATTCCGACATATTCACGGTGATCATGTTGCGCTCGCCGCCGTAGAGCATATCGGCGAGCGCGGCAGCCGTCTCCGTCTTGCCGACGCCGCTCGGGCCCACGAGCAAAAACACGCCGACGGGCTTGCCCGGCTCGTCGAGATCGGCGCGGAACGTACGCACGCGCCGTGCGATCGCATCGAGCGCCTCGTCCTGGCCGACCACACGCGCCGCGAGCTTCTCGTGCAAATAGAGCACGGTATGGAGCTCGTCGGCCAGCATGTCGCCGACCGGGATGCCCGTCCATCCGGAAATCACCTTGGCGACCACGTTCGAATCGACGCACACGGGCACCATCGGCTCGTCGCTTCGGACTGCTTCCAGACCCATTTCGAGGCGTCGCAGATTCGCCGCCAGCGATTCGGCGTCCTCTTCATCGCCGTCCGCCGGCGCTTCGGCCAGCGTACGGGCGATCTTGCGCCGCCATGCCCGAATCTCCTCGACGACACGCTTCTCGCTCACGAGCTTTTCGGTAAGCACCGCATGCCGCGCACGCTCGTCGTCCAGCTGGCGGCGCAACGCTGCGATCGCCTCTGCACGCTGCGCGCCGGTCGCCGCCTCGTGGCGCAGAATACGCAACTGGTTTTCGCCGGAATCGATGGCCCGGGCAAGCGCTTCGATTTCTTCCGGTGCGCCGTTCTGGGCAAGCGCCACACGCGCACATGCCGTGTCGAGTACCGTCACCGCCTTGTCCGGCAACTGTCTGCCCGAGATATAGCGATGCGACAGCTTGACGGCATCGCGCACGGCCTCGTCAAGAATCTCCACGCCGTGATGCGCCTCCAGCTTGGCGACCATGCCGCGCAGCATTTCGACGGCCACTGCCTCGCTCGGCTCTTCGACCTTCACCACCTGGAAGCGCCGCGCGAGTGCCGGATCGCGCTCGACATACTTCTTGTATTCGGCCCACGTCGTGGCGGCGATCGTGCGAAGCTCGCCGCGTGCAAGCGCCGGCTTGAGCAGGTTCGCCGCATCGCCCTGACCTTCGCTGCCGCCGGCGCCGATCAGCTGATGCGCCTCGTCGATAAAGAGAATCACCGGAACCGGCGACGCCTTGACTTCCGCGATCACCGATTTGAGGCGGTTCTCGAACTCGCCCTTGACCCCCGCGCCGGCCTGGAGCAAGGCCAGGTCGAGCGAACGTACCGAAACGTTCGCCAGTGCCGGCGGTACGTCACCCGATACCACGCGCTGCGCGAACCCTTCGACGACGGCCGTCTTGCCGACGCCGGCTTCGCCCGTCAAGATCGGATTGTTCTGGCGCCGCCGCAGCAGCACGTCGATCAGTTGACGGATTTCGGCGTCGCGGCCGCAGATCGGATCGCTCGCGCCTTCGCGCGCAAGCGCCGTCATGTCCACCGTGTACTGCGCGAGCGCTGAAGCACGATTGCCGTTCGTCGCAGTTAGCGTCGGCATCGCTGCGGCAACGCCGGCCCCCCCCGAGGCCCCCTGCGCAGCATCGGCCTCGATGGCTGCGCCGCCCGCTCCGGCGCCCGGCTGCTCCGGGCGGCCGCCTTCCTCGGCAACACCCGCAAGGAGCGCCGGCAGCGCATCGCGCAGCGCGCCGCGCGGAATCTTGAGCAATGCCGGCGCCGAGTCGAGCAGCAGCGCACGCATGCTGTCGAGCTCGAACAGCGCGAGCACGACCGTGCCGGAGCGGATCTGCTGCTCGCCGAGCAGCATCGAACTGAGCAGCCACGCCTCCTGGAACAGCGCCGAGAAGTTCGGCGAGAGCGCAGGCGTGCGGCCATTGCCGCGCTTGAACTGATCGATCGCGTTTTGCAGTGCATCGGCGACTTCGCCGGTTCCAATGGCGAAGTGTTCGAGAATCGCGCGCAAATCCGCCGCATCCGATTCCAGCAGCTGCAGCAGCAGATGCTCGATCTCCACGTTGTAGTGGGTCTGCCCGACGCAGCGTTGCGCGGCCTGTTCCATTGCCTGCTTGCAAACGGGGTTCAACCGGCCGAGCAGCGTGCGGATATCGATGTCCATGTCGTAGTGCTCTTGAGTTAATGCGCTCGCAACGCGTCGTGTTGTTCGTCGTCGTGTTCTGCGTGCACGGCCTGCGCGCGCATGGCGAACTTCACCGGCACGCATGTCGGTTCGGGCACCGCGCTGTCCGTTCGCGGCGCCGCCAGCCACGACGTCCAACCGAGCCGCAGGCGCGTCCCGCCCACCGGGCACGAAAGGCGCGGCCCGGCGGGATGAAGGACAAACTGCACGTCGAAGTCCTGTTGCAGGTGCACGCGTACGAGCCAGGCGGCCAACTCGTGCGAATCGCCACCGGGAAGCAGGGCTGTGAACTGTGCTTCCGACAAATCCAGAAATTCGATGCGTACACCGGCAGCCTGATCCCAGCTGCGCCGGCCCAGCACCGTAAGACCGCCGGATCGCAAGGCGCGCTGGCCGCGATGCGAGCTGCCCAGACCCAGGCTGTCCGCCTCATCCACGTCGCGCCAGCCGCCGACGAATTGCTCGCCGCGCACGCGCAAGCGAAGGCGATCGGACAGCAAAGCGAGCAGCCCGGCCATCGAGCGCGGACCGGTGCCGCAGAGTCCCACGTGCCGCAACCACAGACGGGCGCCGCCGGGTCCGCGCTTGCCTTCGCGCAGACCGAGATTGCCCAACGCGTCAAGGCTGGCAGCGAGGCTGCCGAGCTCGGAGGTGCGCGCAGCGAGCCCGGGCGCATGCTTCTGGCGGCTGCGATAGAACAACGACAGAAATCGGTGATTGAAGATGTCGAGCAAGTCCGCCATCGCCGGGTCGCGCGCCGCACGCCGCGCCAGCAGCATCTCCGTGAAAGGCAGCGGCAACGGCGCACCGGCACCCGCGAGTCGCGCTGGCACTGGTGAGTGAAGCGGTCGCGCT
>CBJMQH010000500.1:0-4009 GCA_966431825.1 uncultured Trinickia sp. | reverse complement strand
GTGTGGCAACCGCTCGCCGTATTCATCGCCATTCAAGCCATTTTCACCGTGGCGCACAATCTCGTCCTGCCGAAGCTGCAGGCCAAAAGCCAAAACATCGACCCGATTGCAGGGCTGCTCGCGCTCGGGATTTGGACACTGCTATGGGGCATCTGGGGCGCGCTGCTCGCCACGCCGCTCACCATGTTGATCATGGTCACGATGGCGCAGTTCGAGAGCAGCCGGTGGTTCGCGGCGCTGCTCTCGCACGACGGGCGACCCGAAATGAGCGTTGACGCTTTCGACGGGGATCGCACCGAAGCCGATTGAACAAAACGCATCCGTGGTTGTCCGATGAGGCTCTTCACCGGGAGCCACTGATGATTAAAAAACTACTCTTGTTTCCTACGATTCTCGCCATGATGCCGGCCGGCGCAGCAGAAAGCGCGGCTGCGTCTGCGCCGTCGATTACCGTGCAATTCGGCAAGCCGACCGTAGAACAGAAACTGTTCTATGAAAAGATGTACGAGAAGAAGCCGTTCCCCGACGCGACGCTGTACTACTACGACAACGGCGTCTACAAGATCATTTCCAAAGGCGAGGAGCACTACGGCGTCTATGTGGTGCGCGGTCATCTGACCGACAACGAATACGCGGTGCAGTATATTTCGCTGCCGTCATCCGATTGGGGGGGCAAAACCGCCCATCACTTCCTGAAGTTCAACCGGGAAGCGGGCACGTTCACGCAGCAGGCCACGTGGGAAGACGATCCGAACATCGCGCCGCAGCACGGGCGATTCTCTCAAGCCGAGAACACGATCTCGGACCCGCGTTCGATCACATGGCAGACGCACGCGGACCCCGAGCAGAAAAGCCGGTAGTCCGCCGAAACCAATCGCTGCATCTAACGCAATCACGCCCTGATGTTTGCGCACTCGTGCGAGTCGCGCTGCCATCGCATTCATGAAGCGCCGGCAGCGCGCCTGCTACGAAAGTCGATCAGGCGATGCAATTCGTCCGTTCGAGTCAGGGCTTCTTATAAGCCACGCAATCGACCTCGACCTTGCAGTCGATGACCATGCTCGATACGACGCAAGCGCGTGCCGGCGGGTGTTCGCCGAAATACGCCCGGAACACTTTGTTGAACGAAGCAAAGTCGCGCGGATCGTCGAGCCACACGCCGCAGCGCACGACATGCTCCGCCCCATAGCCCGCCTCTTCAAGGATCGCAAAGAGGTTCTGGATCGCCTTGTGCGACTGCTCCACAATCCCGCCACTGACCACTTCACCGTTTTCCATCGGCGTCTGGCCCGAAACATACAACCATCCGTCGGCCTCCACCGCACGCGCGAAGGGCATGTGTTGCCCGCCGGTTCCTTTGCCGCCCTCAACGCCATATCGTTTCATTCAGTTCTCTCCTGGTGAATTGTTGCCGGCCGTGCGCGTTACCGCTCAGATAGCGCCTTGGCAGACTGTAAGAGGTCGGCCAGCATGGCATCGCGTCTTTCCGGGCTCGTGTCGCGCGCCGTCATGAAGCAAAGTGCCGCCGTCGGAAACCCCGTGCGATCGCGAACCGGCGCAGCCATACAAAGCCTGAACGCATTCGACAACCCTTCGGTGCAGCAATAGCCGTGCTCCCTGGCCTGCCGCACGTCGTGCATAAACTCGTCGAATCCAATCCGCACGCCGTTATCGAGTACGAAATCTTCGCTCGGGATCAGTGCAGCAATCTCGTCGGCGCTCAAGTGCCCGAGCAGCAACCGCCCGCTGGCGGTCCACGGAATCGGCACCCGCACGCCGATGTCCGAACTGATGTTGAACGGCCGCGCACTGTTCTCCGACAGCACGACCGTGTACTTGTTGCCCTCGAGCATGCACAGCTGCGTCGTCTCGTCGTATTTGCGAACCAACGCCAGGATCGCTTGATGAGCACGACTGATGAGATCGTTGTGCGTCGAATAGTCCGAGCCGTAGTAATGCATTTCGCGTCCGAAGAACACGCTCCCGTCCGGTGTCGTCTCCAGCAACCCGGCCTCGGACAGAATCGCGACCAATTCATAAACGCTCGATCGCGGCGCCCCTGTTGCCTCGATCAACTCGCGCATGGTCATCGGCCGCTGTGCGATATGCAGTTGCCGAAACATCGCAATCACGCGATCCACGCCTCTTGCGCGTGACGATTCCGTTGCTGCCATTCATTTGCTCCGTCTTTTTCGATCTGGAAAACGCGTCAAGCGAGCGGAGTGTACCGTGCGGCGGCCCGACGCGCGCCATGCATGATCCGCCGGCTCAATGGTCGAGCACACGGTGCAGGAACTGCCGCGTGCGCTCGTTCTCGGGATGGACGAACAGATGCTCGGGCTCGCCTTGTTCCGCAATGACCCCCTTGTCCATGAAGACGACTCGGTCGGCGGTTTGGCGGGCGAATCCCATTTCGTGTGTCACGACGACCATCGTCATGCCGTCGCGCGCCAGGCCGCGCATGACCTCCGTGACTTCGCCGACCAGTTCCGGGTCGAGTGCCGAGGTGGCTTCGTCGAAGAACATGATGCCGGGCTCGACGGCCAGTGCGCGTGCGATCGCGACGCGCTGCTGTTGGCCGCCCGACAGTTGGCTAGGGTAGTGCTGCGCACGGTCCGCCAGGCCCACGCGATCGAGTGCCTCCATCGCGCGCTTGCGTGCATCGGCCGGATTCATCCGGCGCGCCTTGACGAGCGCGAGCGTCACGTTGCCGAGTGCGGTCTTGTGCGGAAAGAGATTGAATTGTTGAAACACCATGCCCACGTGGCCGCGAATCTCTTTCGCACGCCTGGCATCGTGCAGCGGCACCGCGTTGACCCAGACTTCACCGGCGTCGGCCGTTTCAAGCCCCGCCATGATGCGCAGGACCGTACTTTTGCCGGAACCGGAGGCGCCGATCAGCACGAGCACCTCGCCGGCGCGGACGTCGAGATCGATGGCCTTCAAAACATGGGTTGCCCCGAACGATTTGCTCACGCCCGCGAGCGAGATAACAGGTTTCGGTTGGCTCAGCGTGGTCACGACAGTCTCCTGCGGTCATGGTGGCGCACCCATTGCGACACTGGGAAGCACACGGCAAAGTAGATCAATGCGACGAATCCGTAGATTTCGACAGGCGCACCGACTCGGTCGACGATGGCCTGACCGGCATGCATCAGTTCGGACATGCCGATCATGCTGACGATCGAAGTGTCCTTGATCAGCGACAGATACTGACCGATGAGGGGCGGCAGCACGATCTTTCCAGTTTGCGGGAGGACAACGAACGCGAACGCCTGTGGCCGCGTGAGGCCAAGGATCTGCGATACCTCCCATTGGCCGCGCGGCACCGCCTCGATGCCCGATCGAAAGATCTCGGCGATATAGGCACCCTGGTACACGCTCAAGCCGATTGCGCCCGCCGCGAACACATCGATGGCATAGCCGAAATAGGACACGCCGAAGTAAATGAACATCAGCGTGATCAGTACCGGCGTGCCGCGAAACAATTCCGTGTACGCACGGGCGATACGCGCCGTACCCCACGGGCCGAACGATCGCAGCACGGCCGCGAGGAGGCCGATCAGCGTTCCGCCGACGATCGCGGCTATCGAGAGCAACAGCGTCGTGACGAGACCGTCGAGGAGAATCGGCAAGCTGCTGCTCAGTAGTTCAACTGACATGATCCCACTCCGTTGCAAGCATCAAGCGCGGTTGGTTCTACGAATCGCGAACGCGCGAAACCCGGTACGGGGCCGCAGCGGCAATGGCGGGCGAAAGACGCGCGCGCCGAGCTCGCCGGCGAGCCACGACAGAAGATTGCTCAATACGAGGTACGCGACGAGCGTTACGGCAAACGTCTGGATATACAGCAGTGTGCGTGCGTTGATGACGGTTGCCGTGCCGGTCAATTCGGGCAGGGCAATGGCGGACAGCAACGATGTACCCAGCAAAAGCTGAATCAGATAGTTGACGATCGCGGGGTATACGGCACGGGCCGCTTGCGGCAGTACCACGTTGACGAAGATCT
>CBJMQH010000499.1:0-4019 GCA_966431825.1 uncultured Trinickia sp. | reverse complement strand
TTCGCCGGCGCCCAGCAGCCGCGAGTGCGACGACAGGATCTGTTCGACCAGCGTCGTGCCGGAGCGGGGCATGCCAACGATGAAAACCGGCAGGTTGGACGGCGCGCCCGTGCCCCGCAAGCGCTCGATCGATTCCGGCGTGAAGGTTTGCGCGACGCGTTGCAGCCACTGCGCGGTGGCGGCGGAATCGTAAGCGAAGGTCGCCCGCATGTGGCGATTCGCGGTGTTCAGATGTTCGAACGCGCGGGCGCTGTCTTTCATGTCGAGATAAGCCTTTCCCAGCGCGAAATGGGCCAACGCGCGATCCGGCAAGGACATGCCGTCGGCCTTGGCGAGCGCGGCTTCGATGGCCGCCACGTCCGGGTCGCCCGCGTTGAACGTCTTGATCTCGGCGCGGCTGCCGAGTACCCGCACCGACCCGGGGTATGCCGCGAGCGCACGGTCGAACGCCGCGACGGCCTCGTCCTTGCGTCCGCATTCCATCAACAGCGTGGCACGCCCGATCAGGGCTTCCTCGGCCACCGAACCGGGGAGCTCGACCGCCTGATCGAATTGTGCCAACGCCTCGTCGGGGTCGCCCACGGCCTGCAGGATCTGGCCGAGCACGTTGTGGGCCTCTGCGCTGCGGGGGGCGAGCGCCACGGCTTGCCGGGCGAGCGGGAGCGCTTCGTCCGTGCGCTCCAATTGCTTCAACGCCTTGGCGCGCGCCATCAGGCCGGTGGGGTGTCGCGGCGCGAACTCTTGCAGCGCATCGAGCACGCGCAGCGCGGCGTCATGGCAGTGGCGGGCGATTTCCACGTCGGCCAGATTCAGATAGGCATCGATCAGACGCGGATTGAGTTCGATCGCGCGTCGCGCCTGTTCGGCGGCGCGGTCGTAGAGGCCCCGGGCGGTGAGCAGGAAGGCGAGATTGCTGTGCGCCTCTGCATAGTCCGGGTTAAGCGCGATGGCCTGTGCGTAGTGCCGTTCGGCGCGATCCAGCTTGTTCATACGCCGCAGCGTATTGGCCAGATTGTTATGCGCTTCCGGCGATTCGGGACTGAGCGCGGCCACGCGCTCAAGGCATGCCAGGCTCTGTTCGAGCTTGCCCGCTTCCTGCAGCAAGATGCCCAGGTTGCTCCAGCCCGCCACGAGTGTCGGCTCCATCGCGACGGCCCGCCGGGCGGCCTCTTCGCCCTCGGCCAGCAAGCCCTTCTGGCGGTACATTTCCGCCAGATTGCTGGAATAGAGGGCCGGCGCGCGCGGCACCATGCAGGCTTGGCGCAGGTTGGCGATGGCGAGGTCCAGGTTACCGTAGGCGTGGGCCATCAAGCCCAGCAGATGCAGCGCGTCGGCTTGTCCGGGCCACGCGGCCAGCACACGACGACAAAACATTTCCGCCTGTTCGGCCTGGCCGGCTTCCCAATGCGCATGTGCCCGAGCGAGCGCCTCCGGAACGCTGATGTTGGTTGAACTTGCGGGTACGCTTGACATGACGGTTCCAGCGGACGATTTCGGAGCCCAAGGAGAGCGATGGTACTACGCGGTGCGCGCCGGCGAACGCGCGTTGCCGCGATTGTGTTCACTTGAACGAGGAGGTGGACGCATTTTTAAAAAACTGTTGCGCACGGCCAAGCGCACCTATAAAAAGTCGAGCAAGCTCCCGACGTGTCAACACGGACGCGCCGCGAAGAAAACCGATCAAGAACGGGGAATTTCAAGCATGAGGAAGTGTGCAAATCCTGGGCCCAGACAGAACGCCCTGACGCTTGCCGTGGCTGCGGCCCTGGCTGGAGTGGCCCCGGCAGCGGCAGCGGTCGATACGACTATCACCACGCCGGTCGTCGGGCGCACGGGATGGAGCTCGGGTAACTTCACGGTGACGAACACCGGCAGCGTCAGCAGCACGAATGACATATCGATAGACGCAAGCGGCACGCTTGGCACGCTGACCAACAGCGGCACCGTCAGCGCCCCGGGAGGAGTCGGCCTCATGATGAGCGGCGGCAGTATCGCCGCGATAACCAACAACAGCAATGGCACGATCAGCGGGGGCACCACCGCGATTTTTCTCAGCTTCGGCACCATTGGTTCGCTGACTAACAGCGGTACGATCAGCGCTACCGGCATTGGCGTCCTCAACGGCGACCCCGTTACCACGTTCACCAACAATGCGGGCGGCACCATCAGCGGGGGTGCCTCAAGTATCAACAACTTCGGCACGATCGGTTCGCTGACCAACAGCGGCATGGTCAGCAGCGGCGCCGGCAAAGGTATCGGAAACTCCGGCACCATCACGGCGCTGACAAACAATACCGGTGCCACCATCAGCGGGACCACAGGCATCCTGAACAGCGGCGGCACGATCAGCACGTTGACCAACAGCGGACTGATCACCGGCAACACGTTCGCGCTTTTCAATGACGCGACCAGCACCCTCGGCCCGATCGCGAACTCTGGAACAATCGCGGGCAATATCGAGAACGACGCCAGCCAAGATTTGACGATCAACGGCGGTTCGGGGGCGGTGTTCGGGACCCTGACCGGCTTCGGCGGCACGACCGGCACGATTACCAACACCGCGTCGAACGTGGTGTTCGGCTCGGGCAATATACTTCTCAACGATGCGATTAATGTCGGCTCGAACACGGTCCGCAACGCGGGCGCGACGCTGGCGGTGAACGCCCCGATGACGATCACGGGCAACTACAGCCAGGGACAGGCAGCCACGCTGCTGATCGGGGTGTCCTCCGGGGCGAGCGCCACAGGCAGTCCTACCGACACGGGCTATGGGCGGTTGGTGGTCCAAGGCAACGCGACGATTGCCGCGGGTTCGTCCGTGACGCTCCGGGGCACCGGCGCAGGGTATGGCTTCGCGGCGGGCCAGCGCTTTGTCGTGGTGGATGCCACGGGCACGGGCACCTATAACGACGGCGCGCTCAAGTATTCGATTGTGGGCTACACCGCCACGCTGACGGGCAACACGGTGGCCACGGGCGGTCATACCGACCTGGTGGTGACGATCGATAGCGCACAGCAGAATTCGTCGTCAGGTACCGGCTCGACGAACCCGAGTTCGCCGGCCGCGTCGCCTCTGGGGGCGGCGTCGCTTGCAACCGTACCGAACGCGGCCGCATCCCTGCACGGCCTGCTCAGCTACACCGGCGTCACGCAACCGCAGTTGCTGAACCTGTACAACGCCACGCTCGCGGCGCTCGGCCAGGACTCGGGCGCGAGCGCGAACCGCATCGGCCAGCAGCTCAGCCCGGTCAAATCCGGGTCGACCAGCCAGGCGGCATCAGCCTCCACCTTCGATGTGCTGCGTATCGTGGCCGCGCATACGAACAGCCTGCGGCTTGCGCAATCGGGCGGCGGCGAAACGGGCGTCGCCACGGGCGAGGCCGCGCCATCTTGGAGCGCGTGGGGCCAGGCGTTCGGCGGCCACGCGAGTCAGGGCGGACGAGATGGCGTTGACGGCTACAGCGCCAACTACGGCGGCCTGCTGCTCGGAGCGGACAAGGCGCTCAGCGAGCGTTGGCGTGCGGGGGGCGTGTTCGCCTACAGCAACACGCTCATCGATCAGTCGGGCGATACGGCTGGCAACTCCACGCGCGTGAACGCATACGGCCTGATCGGCTATGCGAGCTACACGAATGAACCGTGGTACGTGAACCTGTCGGCGGGCGCCGTGCTGCAGCGCTACGACACGACGCGCGTGGTCGACTTCACGGGTTTCTCGGGCGTGGCCAGTGGCCGCTTCGGCGGCGAACAGTACGTGGCGCGCGCGGAGGCGGGTTACCCGCTCGCGTTGCGAGGTGTGACGCTCACGCCGCTGGCCAGTTTGACGTATAGCTTCCTTCATCAGGCGAGCTATACGGAAAGCGGCGGCAATGGAGCGGCGCTGTCGGTGGGGACGACGAACACGTCGTCGGTCAGGAGCGGTCTGGGCGTCAAGCTTGAGCGTGGCTTCGCGACCTCGTACGGCGAGATCGTGCCGGATATCCAGGCGCAATGGATTCACGAGTACGACCACACGCGAC
>CBJMQH010000498.1:0-4019 GCA_966431825.1 uncultured Trinickia sp. | reverse complement strand
CCCCGTCTTTCGCGGTGCGCGCCATGTTTTATCGATGCGCGTCTTCTCGCGCGCGGCGCCGCGCCGTGCACTTCAAGCCGCATCGCTTTCGCGGGATGCGGCACGTCATGCGCCGCTGCATCGCCATGCAAACGGTATTGATCGCACTGCTGCGTGTCTACAAGGTTGCCCTGAGCCCAATGCTCGGCAGCCGTTGCCGTTTTTATCCCTCCTGCTCTGATTACGCGCGCGAGGCAATCCAGTATCATGGCGCCGCGCGCGGGAGTTACCTCGCGTTCAAGCGCCTGTGCCGCTGTCATCCGTTTTCTGCGGGTGGGGTCGATCTCGTCCCGCCCGCCGCGACAAGAAAGCGCTGAAGCGCCGCTCCATCGACTCTGAGACCACGCATGGATATCAAACGCACCATTCTATGGGCGATCTTCTTCGTGTCAGCGATCATGTTGTTCGACAACTGGCAACGCTCACACGGACGCCCGTCGATGTTCTTCCCGAGCGCGACGCAATCGCATAAGGCCGCCGGTTCGGCGCCCGATGCGTCAAATGCGCCGGGCTCCGCGCCGGCCGCTGCCGGCCTGCCCGCGGTAGCCGGTGCGCCGGCTGCGAACGCCTCGCAACCGCAGCCTGCTGCGCAGCTCGTTCACTTCACGACCGACGTCTATAGCGGCGACATCGACACGCGCGGCGGCACGCTTCAAAAGCTGACGCTCACGAAGACCGCCGAAGGCAAGACGGACCTGAACGTGACGCTGTTCGACCAGACGGCGAACCACACGTATCTGGCCCGCACGGGCCTGTTCGGCGGCGACTTCCCGAATCACAACGACGTCTACACGGCCATGCCGGGCCCCCGCAGCCTCGCGGCCGATCAGAAGTCGATGCAGATCTCGTTCGAATCGCCGGTCAAGGGCGGCGTGAAGGTCGTGAAGACTTACACGTTCACGCGCGGCAGCTTTGTGATCGGCGTCGACACGAAGATCGAGAACGTCGGCACGGCACCCGTTTCGCCGACCGTGTATATGGAGCTCGTACGCGACAGCGAACCTGTCGAAACGCCGCGCTTCTCGCACACGTTCATCGGGCCGGCCGTCTACACCGACGAAAAGCACTTCCAGAAGATCACCTTCAGCGACATCGACAAGAACAAGGCCGAGTACGCCACGCAGGCGAACAACGGCTGGGTCGCGATGGTCCAGCACTACTTCGCATCGGCCTGGATCCCGCAGCAAGGCGCCGAGCGCAAGATCTACGTCGAGAAGATCGACCCGACGCTCTATCGCGTCGGCGTGCAGCAGCACGTCGCGCCGATCGCACCGGGCAAGACGGCCGACGTATCGGCGCGCCTGTTTGCCGGTCCTGAAGAAGAGCGCATGCTCGAAGGCATCGCGCCCGGGCTGGAGCTCGTGAAGGACTATGGCTGGGTGACGATCATCGCCAAGCCGCTGTTCTGGCTGCTCGAAAAGATTCACGGCTTCGTCGGCAACTGGGGCTGGTCGATCGTTCTGCTCACGCTGCTCATCAAGGCCGTGTTCTTCCCGCTGTCGGCAGCGAGCTACAAGTCGATGGCGCGCATGAAGGAAATCACGCCGCGTATGCAAGCCCTGCGCGAGCGCTTCAAGAGCGACCCGCAGAAGATGAACGCAGCGCTCATGGAGCTCTACAAGACCGAGAAGGTCAATCCGTTCGGCGGCTGCCTGCCGATCGCGATTCAGATCCCGGTGTTCATCTCGCTCTACTGGGTGCTGCTGTCGTCGGTGGAAATGCGCGGTGCGCCGTGGATTCTCTGGATTCACGACCTCTCGCAGCAGGATCCGTTCTTCATCCTGCCCGTGCTGATGGCCGTGTCGATGTTCGTGCAGACGCGCCTGAACCCGACGCCGCCGGACCCCGTCCAGGCGAAGATGATGATGTTCATGCCGATCGCGTTCTCGGTCATGTTCTTCTTCTTCCCGGCCGGTCTCGTGCTGTACTACGTCGTGAACAACGTGCTGTCGATCGCTCAGCAGTACTACATCACGCGCATGATGGGCAGCGCGAAGAAAGCTGCCTGACAACCCTGCATTCGGCGCCCCTTGGCGCCTGATGAAGCAAAAAGCCCGGCCATGGCGGTCGGGCTTTTTTGTTTGGACGGGCCACGTTCAGCCGTGCATTCGAGTGATCCGGCGATCCGGCGATCGGTAGGTCAACGCTCGGCGCCGTCGCCGTAGAACTGGTCGATCAGTTCCTGAACGAGGTAGCGATGATGGGGCGACAGCGCTTCGATTTTCGAGGCGAGCTCGATCGTTTCCGGCGTGAGCGGATACTTCTCGTCGCGCGGCAACGGCTTCGGCGTGCTGCGCGCCACCACGTTCGGCGGCGGCCCATAGTGGAGCCAGTGCAAATCCACGCGCAGCCAGTCGGCAAGCGTCTTGAGCTTGTCCGCGGTCGGGATCGTGCGCCCCGTGAGCCACTTGTGCGCCGTTTGCGGCGAAATAGGATGGTCGCCGCGATGGCGCAGGTTGAAATGCAGCGCAAGCTGCGTCCCGCCCGTCGCTTTCTCGGGGCTGCGTTGGAGGGCAAACTTCAAGCGTTCGGCGAACGCGTTTTTTTCTTCGACGGTTGGCATCGGAAAATTGTGCCGTTCAGCCACCCCAAAGAAGACAACCAGCCAAGCCAGCTTTAGCTCACTCAAGCGGCAATTCAACTGCGTTGGGTCGCGGACAGCCCGCTCCGTCCCACACTGCGAAGCCTCTGCATCGCTTGCCAGCCCTACCCAAGACGGGTAGCTCAATCGCGCAATACTTCATTTCGTCTTAAGAATACACTATCTCATTTAAGATAAATTTTAGTTGTGGTAGTCGCCTCAGGGGGTCATAGGTCCCGGGAAGCGGCACGCTACAATGCGGGCCGTACCGGCACCTTTGGGTTCGTTGCGGCCGTTTTCTTTCCCCTTCCTCGCTTTTGCCATGCTTGCTACCGATTCCGATCCGATCGTCGCCATTGCCACCGCCCCGGGTCGCGGAGGCATCGGCGTCGTGCGGATTTCGTTCGGTCGAGCGGGCGAGGCCGCCGCGCAGGCGCTCATACCCGCGCTGTGCGGGCAGCAACTCGTGGCACGCCATGCGAGCTATGTTCCGTTTCTCGACGCGGGCGGCAATGTGCTGGATCGCGGCATCGCGTTGTACTTCCCTGCGCCGCATTCGTACACGGGCGAACACGTGCTGGAGCTGCAAGGCCACGGCGGCCCTGTCGTGCTGCAGCTCGTCTTGAAGCGGTGTCTCGAAGCCGGCATGGCTTGCGCGCTACGGCTCGCCGAACCGGGCGAGTTCACGCGACGTGCGTTCTTGAATGACAAGCTCGATCTGGCGCAGGCCGAGGCCGTTGCCGATCTGATCGAGGCCAGCACGGAAGCGGCGGCGCGCTCGGCGGGGCGTTCGCTCGACGGCGCGTTTTCGCGCGAGATCCGCTCGCTCGTCGACGAGGTGATTACGCTGCGCATGCTCGTCGAGGCCACGCTCGACTTTCCTGAAGAGGAGATCGACTTCCTCGAAGCGGCTGACGCACGCGGCAAGCTCGCGCGCATCCGGGCCCGGCTCGACGACGTTTTGGGCGAGGCACGACAAGGCGCGTTGTTGCGCGAGGGGCTGGCCGTCGTGCTCGCCGGACAGCCGAACGTCGGTAAGTCTTCGCTGCTCAATGCGTTGGCAGGCGCGGAGCTCGCGATCGTGACTCCGATCGCGGGGACGACACGCGACAAGGTCGCACAGACGATTCAGATCGAAGGCATTCCGCTGCATGTGATCGATACGGCGGGCTTGCGCGAGACGGAAGACGAGGTCGAGAAGATCGGTATCGCGCGCACGTGGGGCGAAATCGAACGTGCCGATGTCGTGTTGCACCTGCTCGATGCGCGGATCGGCATGACCGAAGAGGACGCGGCGATTGCCGCCCGGTTTCCCGCCGGGGTGCCTGTCGTACGTGTGTTGAACAAGACGGATCTGACCGATGTCGCACCGTCGGTGGAGCGGCGCGCCGCGATCAAA
>CBJMQH010000497.1:0-4035 GCA_966431825.1 uncultured Trinickia sp. | reverse complement strand
GTGCGTCTTGTGTTCGCGACGGCGCACTGTCGACGCGCGCGTCGGCTTCGTCGCAATCCGCGCGCGGCGCGTGACGCTGACACTCGCGATCAGTTCGTCGAGGCGTGCGAGCGCCGCGGTGCGGTTCATCTCCTGAGTCCGGTACTCCTGCGCCTTGATGACGACCACGCCCTCGCGCGTGACGCGGCGATCATCGAGCGCGAGCAGGCGCATCTTCAATACATCGGGCAACGAGGAGCGGCGGATGTCGAAGCGCAAATGGATCGCGCTCGAGACCTTGTTGACGTTCTGCCCGCCCGCACCTTGCGCGCGCACGGCCGTCAGTTCGATCTCGCCGGGCGGTATCGGATAACGAAGCGTCATGGCAAGGCACTGCAGATCGATGGGGAAGAAACGCGAGTGTCGCACAAGCGGCCCTTAGCGTCATCGTACCCAGCGTCTACTTAGGCACTTGCGCGCGCATCGAGGCGACGGCGGGCCTCGGCCATTCGCGTGGCCAGCCCGGAATCGCGCCGTGTCGGCGTCGCAATCGCGGCCGCGAGGATCGCTGACGTGCCCACGATGCGGACGGCGCGGCGCGCGCGCGTGATGGCCGTGTAGACGAGTTCGCGCGAGAGCACGCGCGAACTCGTCGCCGGCAAAACAAGCGCCGCGGCATCGAACTCCGAACCCTGCGACTTGTGCACGGTCAACGCAAAAGCCGTATCGTGCGGCGGCAGCGCAGCCGGCGTGACCGCCCGCACGGCACCTTCCGCGGTACGGAAGTAGACCCGCAAGGCGCCGCCCGGCCCCGGCAAGGCAACGCCGATGTCGCCGTTGAACAGGCCGAGCGCGTAGTCGTTGCGTGCAATCATCACAGGGCGTCCTGCGAACCAGCTCGCGCCCACGCCAAGCGGCACGCCCGCCGCATGCCGGACGTGCGCTGCGATCGCGCCGTTCAACGCGTCGACACCGCGTGCACCGACTCGCGTGGCGCACAGCACGCGAAAACCATTCAGCGCATCGAACAACGGCGTGGGATCGGGCGTGGCTTGCGCCAGCGCGCGAGAAAGCGCGGCCGCGTACGGCGCGAAACCCGCTGCCAGCCGTTCTATCGCATCGTGCGAAAGCGTCGCTCCGGCCTGTTCCTCAAGAACGGCCGCCGCATCTTCGCTACCTGCCGGCGCCAGCGCAGCGAGCGCAGCCTGCACATCGCCGCGACGAATCGCCAGCGACAATCGCCCGATCGCCGATTCGAGACCGAAACGGTAATTGCGCTCGAGCCAAATGACCGAATCGACGAGCGGCGCCTCGTCGCAAATCGCAGCGGCACGCTCAGGTTCGATAGGAACCGAAGGCGGCGATGCGAACAGCTCACCCTGCAACGGCGCTTGCGCACGGTGCACCGTCCCTGTCATCGTTGCGGCATGCGCCACCGTCGGTGCGGATGCGGGCTCGTCGTTCGTCGGCGAGTATCGGGAGCCGGATTCGGGCGCTTGCCAGTCGGCGGTACCACCGGAGGCATCGGAGGCATCGAACGCGTCGAAGCCGGCGCTGTCGTACACATCGGCGTACCACGCTTCGTCGTCGTACGGTTGCATATCTTGCGCACCGTCGCTCAATGCCGCCGGCTCGTCGTGCGCGCCCACCCGCGCCGTCTCGTCGATCTGGATTTGCGCGAGCACCGCTGCGACCTCGCCTGCTTCAAGCGCCGTCGCGCGCGCAATCCGTTCGATGCCGCGTGCGCTGAACGCCGGGCGCGCGCTGATCTCGGCGAAGACGGCCCCCGCCTCGACCGCGGCGAGCTGGTCCTTGTCGCCGAGCAGGACAAGCCGCGTGTCGGGCCCAAGTGCATCGAACAGCTGCGATGCCATGGCGACATCGATCATCGATGCTTCGTCGATCACGACGACATCGTAGGGCAACGGATTGTCACGGTCGTGCCTCGCACGCGTGCCGCGCGCGATTCCGAGCAAACGGTGCAGCGTTTGCGATGTACGCGGCAGCAGCGTCGCTATCTCGCCAGGCAGCGCACTCGCGCGCGCGGCAAGCGCTTCCTGCATCCGCTGCGCGGCCTTGCCGGTCGGCGCAGCAAGCGCAATCGACAGTGCGGGTTGCGCATCGAGCAGGCACGCGAGGATGCCGACGACGGTCGTCGTCTTGCCCGTGCCCGGTCCCCCGCTCACTACGGTCAGACGACCGTCCAGTGCAAGCGCTGCCGCGGCACGCTGCCAATCGATCTCGCCGCCCGACGGCGGCCCGAAGTAACGGGCAATGCGCGCTTCCAATGCCGCGCTATCGGGCCGCGCTTGGAGCGAGCCCGAACCGCGGCGCGCGGGCGGGTCCGCAGCGACGCCGCGTGCAGTCGAATGCGCGACGATCGCGTCCGCGAGCCGCCGCTCGTAGTCGTAGTAGCGGGCCAGATAAAGACGCCCTGCATCGTCGATCACGAGCGGCCTGAGCGCAGCCGAATCCTCGCTGCCGTCGGAGACGACGCCGCTCGCGCGCAACGCCGCAACGGCCTCGGCGACCAAAGCGCCATAACGCCGCGCAAGCGTGGCAAGCGAAATGCAGACGTGGCCGTTGCTCGTGGCCTGACTCGCTGCGAACGCGGCGCGGCGCGCCCATTGCACGGCCGGCCGCGCCGCGCCCGCGCGCAGCGCCAGCGCGCCCACGCGCGCCGCGAATCCTTCCGCCAGCACGGTGCCGAACTCGGCCGGGCCGTGTGCCGGCCACGCCGGATGGTGTCGAATGGCGCTCATCGGGCCTCCCCTGCGCCCATCAGCGCATCGAGCGCCTCGACGAGCGCGCGTTGCGGCTTGCGGGCGTGGACGCCTGCGGCCTGTGCGCCGTCGCGCCATGCGGGCCGTACGCCGCGCAAGAAGACGTACAGGTAGCCGCCGATATCGGCATCGTAGTCATAGTCGACCTTGCGCACGCGCAGATAGCGGTGCAGCGCAACGACATAGAGCAGCGCCTGCAAGTGGTAAGCGTGCTGGGCCATCGCTGCATCGAGCGCAGCGGCACGATAATCCTCGACCCGGTCGCCGAGGTGGTTCGACTTCCAGTCGATGATCCAGAAGCGCCCTTCGTGCTCGACGATCATGTCGATGAACCCTTTGACGAAGCCGGCGAGCGTCGCGGGTTCGAGCGCGACGTCGGGATAGCCGTGCATCGTCATGAGCCGCCGCAACGCACTCAGATCGAGCGCGCCGGCAGTGCAGACGAACGGCCACTCGGTGAAGCGGCGCGCCGGATCGAGCGCCGCCAGCGTGACGCCGGGCACGAGTGCCGTAGCGACTACATCGGCAATCAGCGTAGCCATCATCGCCGGCATTGCGCGCGCCGTGTCGGCATCGGCCGGCACGGGACGCTCCGCCAACGCACGGTCGATCGCGCCGGGCCAGCCCGACGGGTCGCTGAAATCGGCCAGTTCGAACAGCCGGTGCAAGCACTCGCCGGCCGCAGCACCACGCGGAAAGCCGAGGATATCGGCGGCCTCGAACACGTCGCTCGCGCCTGCGAGCGCGGCATCTGCAGCACCGGCAGCACCGGCAGCACCCGAGCGCGCTGCGCCAGACAGGCCATATTCGGGCCCGGCCGGCGGGATCGCGCTCGCGAATGCATCGTGGTCGGGGCGCGGCTCATCGTCCACCGCACCCGATGCGTGCCGGGCGGCCGCCGAGGCGAGCGAGCTGAAGCTCGCAATGCGCCAGGTCTCGCCAAGCATACGGTGGCTCGCGCGCGCAGTGAAGTGCGGTGCGCGCGCGGCCTCTCGGGCGAGCGGCACCGGCCGCCCCGGTTCGGGAAGCGGCGCGAGGCCGATCGGACCGCCGCCGAGCGCCGCCCAGCGCGCCGATAACTCGCCTTCGTCGGGCGGTTCGGCACACCATGCATCGAAGTCGAAGCCTGCGCCGGCTATCAGCCAGTTCAGCACGCTGCGCCGCGACTCTTTCGTCGAACGCGACGACAGGTACGACCCCGCCACGAGATAGCAGCGGTAGACAGCCCGCGTCAGCGCGACATACACGATCCGCGCGCGCTCGGCCGCTTCCT
>CBJMQH010000496.1:0-4093 GCA_966431825.1 uncultured Trinickia sp. | reverse complement strand
TCGCGAAGACGACTTCGTTGATCTTGTCCATGTAGTACTTGTTGTCGAGCAGCGTATAGATCGGGCCGAACGCACGACGAATCGTCGCAGGCAGATCCGGGCGCTTCAGGTACAGGAACCATGCCGTCACGACGCCCGCGAGCGCCAGCCACAGCGGCAGCGAGAACACCGAGTGCAGGCCCATTGCGGCCCAGCCGGCAAACTCCTTGCCCATTTCTTCCAGCGCCACGTGGTTTTCGCCGACGAAGATCACCTTCTCGAACGCCACGCCGTGTGCGAAGAAATCGCCATAGAGCATCGGGTAGATCGCGATCGCACCGATCACGACCGACGGAATCGCCAACAGAACGAGCGGCAGCCACACCACCCACGGCGTTTCATGCGGCTCGTGTGCATGACCGTGGTCGTGATGATGGTCGTCGCCGTGAGCTGCCGATTCAGCACCGTGGCCGTTACCGTAGTCCTTCGGATGACGGAAGCGCTCTTCGCCGTGGAACACGAGGAAGTACATGCGGAACGAGTACAGCGCCGTCACGAACACGCTCGCGACGACGGCGAAATACGCGAAACCGGCGCCGGGCAGATGCGACAAGCCGACGGCATCGATGATCGAGTCCTTCGAGTAAAAGCCCGAGAAGAACGGCGTACCGATCAGCGCGAGCGAACCGACCAGCGACGTGATCCAGGTGATCGGCATGTACTTGCGCAGACCGCCCATGTTGCGCATGTCTTGATCGTGGTGCATGCCGATGATGACCGAACCTGCGCCGAGGAACAGCAGCGCCTTGAAGAACGCGTGCGTCATCAGGTGGAACACGGCGATCGGGTAGACCGACGCGCCGAGCGCCACGGTCATGTAGCCGAGCTGCGAGAGCGTCGAGTAGGCGACGACGCGCTTGATGTCGTTCTGGACAATCCCGAGGAAGCCCATGAACAGCGCCGTGATCGCGCCGATCACCATCACGAACGACAGCGCCGTATCGGACAGTTCGAACAGCGGCGACATGCGCGTGACCATGAAGATACCGGCCGTCACCATCGTTGCCGCGTGAATCAGCGCGGAAATCGGCGTCGGGCCTTCCATCGAGTCCGGCAGCCAGACGTGCAGCGGGAACTGAGCCGATTTACCCATCGCGCCGATGAACAGGCAAATACAGGCGACGGTCAAAAGACCCCAGTGCGTGCCCGGAAATGCCAGGGCCGCGAGCGCCTCGCGCTTCTCGAACACCTCGGTGTAATTCATCGACCCGGCGAAGGCGAGAATCAGACCGATGCCCAGCAGGAAGCCGAAATCGCCGACGCGGTTGACGAGGAACGCCTTCATGTTCGCGTAGATCGCCGATTCACGCGTGAAGTAGAAGCCGATCAGCAGGTACGAGACGAGACCCACCGCTTCCCAGCCGAAGAACAGCTGCAGGAAGTTGTTGCTCATCACGAGCATCAGCATCGAGAACGTGAACAGCGAGATGTACGAGAAGAAGCGCTCGTAGCCGTCGTCTTCGGCCATGTAGCCGATCGTGTAGATGTGGACCATCAGCGACACGAACGTGACGACGCACATCATCATCGCGGTGAGCGAGTCGACGAGGAAGCCGACCTCGAACTTGAGCTTGCCGACCGTCATCCATTCATAGACGGTAGCGTTGAAGCTGGCCCCGTGCAAGACGTCGACGAAGACCATCGCCGAGAGGATGAACGAAATCAGCACGCCGAGAATCGTGACCCGGTGGCTGTTGTGGCGCCCCACCACCTTCCCGGCGAGGCCTGCAATCAGCGAACCGGCGAGCGGCGCGAGCGGCACCGCCAGCAGCAGGTTTTCATTGAGTGTCGTGGACATAACCGCTTTGCCTGAAATTAACCTTTGAGCTGATCGAGGTCCTCGACGTTGATCGTGTCGAGGGTACGGAACAGAGTCACGAGAATCGCGAGGCCGATTGCCGCTTCGGCGGCCGCGACCGTCAGCACGAAGAACACGAAGATCTGTCCGTGTACGTCGCCGAGATAGTGCGAGAACGCGACGAAGTTCGTGTTCACCGCGAGCAGGATCAGTTCGATCGCCATCAGGATGATGATGACGTTACGACGATTCAGGAAAATGCCGACGACGCCGATCGCAAAGAGGATCGCGCCGAGCACGAGGTAATGAGCCAGAGTCAACATGTATTTCTCCTCGATGCTCAGCCGTTGTTGCCGACCGAGCCAGCGCCGACGTTCGCGCCGGCTTCACCGGGCGCGCCCGCCGGCGCGGCCGTGTTCAGCGCCTTTTCGGCAGGCATCTTCACGACACGCACGCGGTCCTGCGCACGCACCTTGACCTGCTGCGAAACGGTCTGACGCTTGCTGTCCTTGCCCTTGCGCGCGGTCAGTGCGATCGCGGCGATGATCGCCACGAGCAGCACGAGACCGGCCACTTCGAACGCGAAGACGTAGTCGGTGTAGATCGCCTTGCCGATGAGGTACGTATTCGACATGACGGCCGCCCCCCCTACCCCGCCCGCCGCCGTCGCATCGTGCACCGGCGTGCTGGTCGCACCGTAGCCGTGCCAGAGGATCAGCGCGGTCTCGAGCACGATGATCGCGCCGACGATCGTCGCCATCGGCACGAAGCGCTTGAAGTCGCGGCGCAGGATGTCGAGGTTGATGTCGAGCATCATGACGACGAACAGGAACAGAACCATCACGGCGCCGACGTACAGCAGCACGAGCAGGATCGCGAGGAATTCGGCCTCGAGCAGCATCCAGATGGCTGCCGCGTTGAAGAACGCGAGCACGAGAAAGAGCGCGGACCCGACCGGGTTGCGCGACGTGATCACCTTCAGCCCCGACACCGTGAGGAGCAGCGCGAAGATGTAGAACAGTACGGTCGTGAATTCCATGATTACCGGTTCATCGTTAGCCCATCGTCAGGCATAGTGGTTCGCGAAGCGGCCAAGACAAGCCGCACCGTGCGCGGCACAACAACATGCCGCGGTACGCCAACAACGGTACAGCGGGTGCTTAAGCCTTGCCCTGATACCGCGCGCGAAAATCAGCGGTACGGAGCGTCGGCCGCCTTCGCCGCCGCGATTTGTGCCTCGTAGCGGTCGCCCACCGCGAGCAGCATGTCCTTCGTGAAATACAGGTCGCCGCGCTTCTCGCCGTGATATTCGAGGATGCTCGTTTCGACGATCGAATCGACGGGGCAGCTCTCTTCACAGAAACCGCAGAAGATGCACTTCGTCAGGTCGATGTCGTAACGGGTCGTGCGCCGCGTGTTGTCGGCGCGCACTTCCGATTCGATCGTGATCGCCAGCGCGGGGCACACGGCTTCGCAAAGCTTGCAGGCGATGCAGCGCTCTTCGCCGTTCTCGTAGCGGCGCAGTGCGTGCAGGCCGCGAAAGCGCGGCGACAGCGGCGTCTTCTCTTCAGGGAACTGCACCGTGAACTTGCGGCGGAACGTGTAACGCCCCGTCAACGCGAGCCCCTTGAGCAGTTCGGTCAGAAAAAACGTCTTGAAAAAGTGTTGGATTGCGGTCATTTCGCTCCGCTCCCTTATTTCCAGATGTTCAGCGGCGACATGATCCAGCACCCGACCACGACGACCCAGACGATACACACGGGCAGGAAAACCTTCCAGCCGAGACGCATGATCTGGTCATAGCGATAGCGCGGGAATGTGGCACGCACCCAGATGAACACCGACAGCAGCAGGAAAACCTTGAACACGAGCCAGAAGATGCCCGGGATGAACGACAGGAATTCGAACGGTGCGCTCCAGCCGCCGAGGAACATCGTCGCCGTCAGCGCCGAGATCACGATCATGTTGATGTACTCGGCCAGGAAGAACAGCGCGAACGCCATGCCCGAGTAGTCGATCATGTGACCCGCAACGATTTCCGACTCCCCTTCCACCACGTCGAACGGGTGACGGTTCGTTTCGGCGATGCCGGACACGAAGTAAACGACGAACACCGGCAAGAGCGGCAGCCAGTTCCACGACAGGAAGTTGACGCCGTGGCTTGCAAAGAAGCCGTGTTCCTGCGAGCCGACGATGTCCGACAGGTTCAGGCTGCCCGAGGTCATCAGCACGACGACGAGCGCGAAACCCATCGAC